>JAFSJY010000024.1 GCA_017449215.1 Acholeplasmatales bacterium
CATATGGCACTGGCAAATGGAATAAAGATTGTTGGTGAAGAGCCGTATGCGGAAAATCTGCACGTACGGTTCTGTGAGGGGCAAGTAGACAATAACCACTCACATTATGATATTTTAACACAATATAAAATGAAAGAGAGGGAATGTCGAGCCTTGTCTACTCGACTTAGATTATGAAAGAAGCGTCTAAAATAATGTATATAATTGGTAAGGTATTTAATATTATCGGTGTATTCTTATATGGATTTTTAATTGCGTTTGGTATTATTGTAAGACAATTTGCTAAAGAAATATATGAAAGAAGAACTCCTGGTGCTACATATACAGAGGCAGATGTTAGAATTGTAGGTACAACACTAATGGTTATTGGTATTGTAGCAATTATAGTTACACTTATCATATTAATATTAGCTTCTGTAGCTAAGAGCAAGCTTGATAATAATAGAAAGGATATTGCTCCACATGTACTTATGATTGTAATTGGAGTATTTGGTGATCTATTCTATTTATTAGGTGGTATCTTTGGTATTGTTGCTGAAACTAGTGAGAAAACGGAATAATCCGTTTTTCTTTTTAAATATAAAATTCACAAATATACAAATATGGACTAAATTAAAATAAAAGAAATATTTCGAACTAAATATTCTTGACCGACTTTATTTATGGATGTATTATATAAACTGTTTTTTAAAAGAGGTTTTGGGTATGAAGAAAATATTTATATTATTTATATTTATTTTTACATTCACATTATGCTCATGTGAAGAAAAAATCGAGAATGTATTAACAGTTGATTATGATGGTGGTATCTATAATAATCAAACTAGTGAGACAATAGTAGTAGATGGAATTAAGAAGGTTAATGATTTAGGAAAGCCAGAAAAGCATGGCTATGAATTTATTGGATGGGCTGATAGTAACGAATCAACTAAAGCCTTAGATCAAAATACTGAATTAAATAAGGATATGAAGCTAGTTCCTATATATAAGCCCAAGAAATTTGTAATTGAATTTAAAACAGAAAATGTTGCCATGCTAGATACGATTCCTGAGCTTGAAATTAAAGTGAAAAAAATGATTTCTGAAGCAAGCGCTAAAAACTATGTGCAGTTAAGCTTTTGTTATGATGATGATTCAACAATTGAATTAATGGCAGAAGGTATAAAAGGTTATAATACAATTGTAATAAAAAGTGATTTACTAAAAGATGATATAGTTCTAGATTATACTTATAGTTCTGTAGGTAAGTCAACTTATGGAGTTACTTTATCTCCTAGTATTTTATCTGAAGTAAGCAAATTTGCTTGTTATTATGAAAATAGATTGAAATAATCTGTTCTATATTTTTGATATAAAATGTTTTTAATTTAAAGAGGTTTTGGGTATGAAGAAAATATTTATATTATTTATATTTATTTTTACATTCACATTATGCTCATGTGAAGAGAAAATCGAGAATGTATTAACAGTTGATTATGATGGTGGTATCTATAATAATCAAACTAGTGAGACAATAGTAGTAGATGGAATTAAGAAGGTTAATGATTTAGGAAAGCCAGAGAAGCATGGCTATAATTTTATTGGATGGGCTGATAGTAATAAATCCACTATATTTCCTATTGATCAAAATAGGGAATTAAATATGGAAATGAAAATAGTTCCTGTATATGAGCCTAAGGATATTACAATTGAATTTAAAACGGATTTCCCTTCTAATTTAGATATTAAAGTAGATACTGGCTGTCTTAAAGAATCTAATAAAAATAATGGGTTTAGATACTGGGTTGAATTAGAATTTACATATAATGAGAAAGCTTCAATTGCTTTAAGAGCTGATGGAATAGAAGGATATAATACAATTGTAATAAAAAGTGATGTGTTAGAAGATGACATAGTCGTAAATTATAGATATATACCTGGTGGTATTACAAATTATGGAATTCCTATATCTCCTGAAATACTATCTGAAAAAAATACATTTGTTTGTTATTATGAAAATAGAGTGGAATAAAATCCACTCTATTTTTTGTATTCAATGAAGCTTTCTCCTAGATTCATTAATCCATTAGCTTCAATTTTATATTTATATAAATCCTCAGTTAATTTATCATATTTATCTAAATCACAGTATCCTGTAATAATTACATCTGATGTAAATGATGTATTATCAATTATTAAATATGGGATTGTTTTTAAAATTGAATTATATCCAGAATAAGAAGTAGTAAATGAGAATTTTACTACTTTTTTTATGTCATAAAATTCACATTTTTTTAACACCTGAGCTACACTATCGCTATATGCTCTAACTAATCCACCAGCACCAAGTAGTATTCCACCAAAATATCTTGTTACTATAACTAATACGTTAGTTAGATTGTTTTTCTTTAAAACATCCATCATAGGAAAGCCTGCAGTTTTTTGTGGCTCTCCATCATCTGAGCATTTTTGAATTTCTTGATTATCTCCTAAAATATATGCATAACAGTTATGAGTAGCATCATAATGTTTTTTTCTTATTTCTTCTAAAATAGAATTAACCATATCAATATCATTTACTCTAAATATTCTTGTTATGAATCTACTTTTTTCTATTACTATTTCATTTTCGTAAGTGTTTTGTATTCTTAACATCTTATCACCATTAATATTATACTTTATGTAATATTAATTTTGAATAAAATTGTAACTTTTGGTATAATTATAGATGGTGGTATACGTGAACTATTTTGAAACAGGAATAAGTATTTTAAAAAAGATAGAATCTTTAGGCTATGAGGCTTATTTTATCGGTGGTTGTGTAAGAGACCTTCTTTTAAAAATGCCTTTAAACGATATCGATATTACTACAAATATGCCTATTGATGAATTAAGAGAAATTTATGATATTTATGATAATGGAACAAAATTCTCTAGTGTAACAATTAGATATAATCGTTATGAATTTGAAATAACTCATTTTAGAAAGGATGTTTCATATTCTGATCATAGACATCCAGTTGTAGAGGATGCTGATACATTAGAAGAGGATACTATCAGAAGAGATTTTACTATCAATGCTATCGCATATGATAAGGATGGTAAAATCTATGATTTCCATGATGGACAAAGAGATTTAAAGAATAAGATTGTTAGATGTATTGGAAAACCATCTGTTAGATTTGAGGAAGATTCTTTACGTATATTAAGAGCTTTATATTTTGCTGGTAAGCTAGGCTTTACTATTGATGAAGCTACCGCGAATGCTATGCAAGAAAAGTGTGAATTATTAAGTGATTTATCTGATGAGAGAATCTTTGATTATTTTAAAAGAATCTTATATGGTACATATGATTATGGTATTCAATATATAAATCATTATGATTATTTTAAATATATTCCGGAATATAAGGAATTACTTGAATGTGTAAAAAGAGAATATAGAGAAGAGGATTTAGTATTTTATTATTATTTAAAGTATAATAAGTTTTTAAGCATAACTAAGAACGCTGAAAAGAGAGTAGCTAAGGAAGCTAAAATGATATTAGATAGTAATTTTGATGATTATTATTTATATAAGTATAGATATGCTTACTTAAGATTGGAAAATGTATTCTTAAATTTAGGATATGACACAAAAGAAATTGATGCAAGAATCAATGAATCACCACTTAATAATTCTTTAATGGCTATAACTGGTGATGATTTAAAGGGTATCTTTGATGATAAGGAAATTGGAGCTATGCTTGAAAAGGCAACTAGAGCTGTATTATCTAAAGAGGTACCTAATGAGAAGGGAATCATTATCGAGTTTTTACAAGGTAATGGAAGAGAAAAAATAAAAGCATATGTTGATTCATATGATATTATTACTGTTTTAGTAGATAAATCTATTGATAATGAAAGTAAAGAATTCTATTTATTATCTGGTAATAAAAAAATCAAATTAGAAAAATTAGATTATTACATGGAATGTGATTTTAATAAATATTTAGTTAGAATGCTACCAGATGTAATAATTTTACATAAGGAATACTATATAGCTGATGAATCTAATAATAAGGGTTTATTAAGAAGTGGTGCTATTGTAAGAGATCCTAGATTTGATGAAAGATTTGCTTATGATGGTCCATTAGGTGCTATCTATTCTAAGAGTAAAACAATATTTAGAATGTGGACTCCAGTAGCTAAGGAAGTAAGAATAAGCATATTTAAAGATGATTATAAGGAAACATTTGATTTAAAATATACTAAGGATAATGTTTGGGAATATGTCCATAAGGGAGACATTGAAGGATATGGATACTTATATCATATTAGAGTATTCGAGGAATTCGATGATGTATTGGATCCATATTCATTATCATCTAGCGCAAATGCTAAATTTAATTATGTCGTTGATACTAATAATTTCTATAAGATGAAGAATAAGAAACCTGAATTCTCAGGTGATTATACTGATGCGATTATATATGAGGTAAATATTAAGGACTTTACTCAGGATTTACCTGGACCTAGAAAGGGCTGTTATTTAGGTATGCTAGATAATAGACCAACTAAGGGCGGACCTACTGGTATTGAATATATTAAGTCATTAGGTGTTACTCATGTTCAGCTATTACCTACATTTGATTTTGAGGGTGTAGATGATATTGAAAAGACTGTTAAATATAACTGGGGCTATAACCCTGTTCAATATTTTGTTCCATCTGGATGGTATTCTGAAAAGCCAAATGATCCATATTCAAGAATTAATGAATTATTACAATTAATTGATGCCTTCCATGGTGCAGGAATTAGAGTAAATATGGATGTTGTATTTAATCATGTTTATGAAACAAAATATTTAGCATTAGGTAAATTAAATCCGGGCTACGATTTTAGAGTTGATTTAGGTGGTATGAAATCTAATGCCTCTGGATGCGGTAATGTATTAGCTACTGAAAGAAGAATGGTTAGAAGATTAGTAAATGATGTTCTTACATACTTTACTAAGGTATTTAATGTATCTGGCTTTAGATTTGATTTAATGGGTTTATTAGATATCGATACATTAAAGATGGTTGAGGATAATTTAAGAAGCATTGATGAAACTGTTATGCTATATGGTGAAGGCTGGAATATGCTAAATCCACTTCAAGAGGATTTAAGACCTACTATTAGAAATAATAAGAAGCTTCCAGGCTATGCCTTCTTTAATGATAAATTTAGAGATTCTATAAGAGGTAGCCAGTGGAATAAGACTCCAGGCTATGCCTTTAATGCCGATAATTCATCATTTGATTTAGAGAATTTAATTAAGGGCTCTTGCCAGGAATTCTATTGTTTCCAAAGACCTACTCAAACTATTAATTATGTTGAATGTCATGATAATTACACATTCTTTGATTATGGTACTACAAGCCTAATGGCAGATGAATATCAAGTCATAGATGCGGCAAGAGTTGCTATGTCTATTATATTAGTATCTGAGGGTGTACCTTTCATTCATGCTGGTGAGGAATTCTTTAGAACTAAGCAGGGCGTTGAAAATTCTTATAAATCTAGAGGATTAATTAATAAATTCTCTTATTCAAGAAGAGATAAATATATTCAAGGTGTAAGAATGGTTCAGGATTTAATTTCTATAAGAAAGGATTATCCTGTATTTAGATTAAATACTGCTAAGAAAATAGCTAATCAGGTTCATACTTTAATGGGATTTAATGATGAACATAGAACTGGATTTGTTTTTATTGATGACAAATATGAGTTATTTGTTATAATAAAGAATGATTATAAGGATGACACACTAGAGGTTGGTGATGTTACTCTTATATTTGATGGTTATAAAAGATGTGATTTTAAGGTTAATAAATATACCTTTAAAAATCCAGGTGTTTATATCCTTAGAAAGGATAAATAAAAATGGAAGTTATTGGGAAGATTGTTGGAATTAATTCATCTGATGGATTAATTAATTTAACTGTAGAGGATAAGAATAAGGAAGTATTTAATTTAAAAATATCTAATCTCTATGCAGATAAATTTAAGGTAACTGATGTATTTAGTTTTGAATGTACATTAGATAATAGAGATGGAAGAGTAAGATATAATATTGAATCATTCAAAAATGTTAGAGATTTTGAATTTGAAGAAAAAGCAGAGGCTTTACATAACTTTTATAAATCAGCTCCATTTTCTATTAAAGAAGCAGAGACTGAAATTAACAAATATATAGATAAAATCTCAAATAAGATATTAAAGGATTTAGTTAATTATTTAGTTGATAAATTCCATGATGATTTTTATATCTATCCTGCCGCTACCAAGATGCATCATAATTATATAGGTGGCTTATCATATCATGTTATTGGTATGCTACACCTAGCAGATGGATTCTTAAATACATATGATTATTTAAATAGTGATTATGTATATGCAGGTGTTATCCTACATGATATTGCTAAGGTACATGAATTAACAGAGCCTATTAATCCGGCATATTCAACTGAGGGTCAGCTAGTAGGACATTTAGTAATGGGTGCTATGGAAATAAAAATGGTAGCTAAGGAATTAGGATATGAGGATACAGAGGAAGCATTAGTTTTAATTCATATGCTACTATCACACCATGGTGTTCCTCAATTTGGCGCTGCTAAAAAGCCTATGATAGCTGAGGCTATGCTATTATGGTATATTGATTCAATTGATTCTAAATTCCGTGTAATGGAAGAGGAATTAAGTAATACAAACGAAAAAGAATTTACTCAGCCTATTGGAGTAATTGAAAAAACTAAAATTTATAAGATCTAGTGCAAACTAGGTCTTTTATTTTAGGTTAGAAAAAACTATAATAAAAGTGTTTTAGATTAGAGGTGTTAATGTGGTTAAGGAAATCTTGGAAGAAATAAAGAAATCATGCTTTTCTGTTCTTCCAATATATTTATTAGTCATGTTTTTATTATTAATAAGAGTAATTTCATTAACTGGTCTTGAAATATTATCATTCTCATTAGCTACCATTTTTGTAATAATTGGTATTTCATTATTTAATTATGGTGCTGAGCATGCAATGACACCTATCGGTAAGAGAGTAGGTAAGGGTTTAACAAAGCAAGGTAAGATTTGGCTTTTGCTTTTAGTAGTATTCTTGTTTGGATTTGTTATTACAGTTGCTGAACCAGATTTATCAGTTTTAGCATTACAAACAGAATCAGTGTTCCCTAAAACAATATTAATTGTTGCGATAGGAGTATCAGTTGGATTCTTCCTATTATTAGCAATTTTAAAGATATTAAAGAAGATTAATTTAATTAGATTATTATCAGTTTTATATATGATTGGTTTTGCCATGATGGCATTACTTGCATATCAGGGTAAAGAGAATATGATTGCATTATGCTTTGATTCAGGTGGAGTTACAACGGGACCTATGACTGTTCCATTCTTAATGGCTTTAGGTGCCGGTGTTGCCTCAGTACTTGCTCAAAAGAGCGAAAAGGATGCATCATTTGGATTTATTGCATTCTCGTCTATTGGACCTGTTATTGCGATGCTTATTATGTCATTATTTGCAAAAAGCGAATTAACATATGAGCTTGCAAATTATGAGCTAGATTCAAATTTCTTCTTATCATATCTTAAATATTTATGGGAGAAGACATTAAGCGTTGGTTTATCAATTGCATTATTATTAATTTGTTTCTTAATTGTTGATTTATTATTCCTAAAGATTGATCAAAAGAAGCTATTAAAGCTATTAGGTGGCTTAGCATTTGCTTATGTAGGATTAGTAATTTTCCTAGCAGCTGTAGATGCAGTATATATGGGTGTTGGATTTAAGATTGGTACAGAGCTTGCCACATCTAATGTTGCTGTTATTATAATTATTGCCTTTGTAATTGGTGCCTTAACAGTACTTGCAGAACCTGCAATTAAGATTTTAATTACTCAGGTTGAGGAAATGACTAATGGCTTAATTAAAAGAAGAAGTATGCTTATTGCACTTGCAATAGGTGTAGGTTGTGCTATTAGCTTAGCTTTAATTAGAATTGTATTTAAGTTCTCTATTTTATATATTGTTATTCCTGGATATATTTTATGCTTCATTTTAGCATTCTTCATTCCAAAGATTTATACAGCAATCGCCTTTGATGCTGGTGGAGTTGCATCTGGTCCTTTAACATCAAGCTTTATATTGCCAATTGCTTTAGGATTATGTGCAAGCCTAAATAGTGTAAATGATATATTATCATATGGATTTGGTATTGTATCATTAGTTGCTTTATCTCCTTTAATTTCTATTGAATTATTAGGTGTAATATCTAATGTAATCAATAGAAGAAAGATAAGACATGAAATTAAGAAGGTATTAAGGGAAGATGATAAGGTTCTTATCTCTTTTGGTGAATAATTATGAAAAAGAATACGAGCTTAACAAAATTATACCTTTTGGTTATTTCACTTCCTAAAGGTAAAAAGGAAATAATAGGTGATATGCTGGGTAAATATGATGTTACAGCATATTTATCAACATTAGCTAGAGGATCTTATGATAAGGATTTTTCTAAGGAATTAATGTTTTGTGTAATCAAGGAAGATCAAATTAAGGATGCAATGTTTAAAATAGAAGATAAATTTGCAAGCTTTAAGAGTAATATTTCAATGATATATGCTATACCACTTGAAAATATTATTGGTGTATCTAGTTATATAGCATTAGCGAATGGAGGAACAAAATAATGGATATCAAATTATACAATATAGTCGCTATTGTTAATGAAGGAAATTCAGATAGAGTAATGGAAATAGCAAAGGATTGTGGTGCTAGAGGTGGAACAATTATTTCTGCCAATGGTAGTGTTACATCAGATGCTGCTCAGCAATTATATGGCTTAGGAATCCATCCTGAAAAGGAAATTGTTCTAATATTAGTAAATGAATCTTTAGTAACAAAGATATTAGAAAACTTATACGATAAGCTAGGTAGATCAACTGAGGCAATGGGTATTTTCTTCTCACTTCCTGTTTCTCACGCTTCTGATAATTTGTTAAATCAGTATAAGAAGAAAAAGGCTCCTGCTAAAAAGGAAGAAAAAACTGAAAATGAAGATAAATAAATTATTTAATTACCCAATTTAGCGTTGGGTAATTTTTAATTTTATTGACTATTTGATGGTTTGATATTATAATTGAACTGAAAATAAGTTCAGTGAAAATAAGTTCAGTAGGTGATTTGTATGTTCGTTGGAAGAAAAAAGGAAATAAATGACTTAAGTAAATATATAGATAATAATAAATCTATTTTGGTTTTTGGACTAAGAAGAGTAGGTAAAACTACATTAATAAAAGAAGTAATGAAAAGAAATGATAGAAATTATGTTTATTATGAGTGCATCAAAACTTCTGAAAGTCAAAATGTTTCATATTTTATTGAGCTGTTAAAAGAAAAGATTTCTTTTCCAAACTTAGTGTTTAATGATTTCCTTTCAATATTTAATTACTTAAATAAAAATTATTCCAATTATACATTTATTATTGATGAATACTCATATTTAAAGGAGTACTATATAACTTCTAAAAAGCAAGGAAGCCAACAAGAAGCTTTAAGGATTGATTCTTCGTTTCAAAAGATAATAGATGAGTATTTAGAAAATAATTCACTTGTATTGTGCGGCTCATCTATTTCAATCATGAAGGGATTAATTGATTATAATTCTCCACTATATGATAGATTTAGCTATATTTTACATTTGAAAGAATTTAGCTATTATGATTTGAAATATTTTTTTCCAAATCTAGATAACGAGAAATTGATTGAAATCTATTCTATTTTTGGTGGGTCACCCCATGTTTTAAATATGCTTAGTAAGGATAATAGTTTAGAAGATAATATTAAAGATTTATTGTTGGATGAAAATTCTAAAGTTAGAAATCATATTACAATAAATGTTATAAGTGAATTTAATAAAGATTCAGATTTAAATACCATTCTTAATGTTATAAAAAATGGAACAAAAAACTATAGTGATATATTTAATAGTACCAAAATTGAAACTAGTGGCTTATTAGATAAAAAACTAAAGAAATTAGTTGAATTAGATTTGATTGAAAGAGTATATCCAATCAATATGGAGAATAATAACAAAAAATGCCAATATGAAATAAAAGATAATTTATTGAAATTCTATTATACTTATGTTTATGGAAAAGAAAGTATTTTGAGTTTATATGGGAAAGAAAGATTCTATTCTGAGCATATAGAAAAATCATTAAATGAGTTTATTTCAAGAAGATTCGAAAGAATTGTAAGAGATTATTTTGCGATTTCTATCAAGAATGGAAAATATAAAGATATCATAAATATTGGTTCATATTTTTCGTGTGATTCTGAATTTGATTGTGTTCTTAAAAAGAGCGATTCTTCATATATTGTTTTTGAGGTTAAGTATTACGATAAACCAATTTCGGCATTTTTACAAAGAAAAGAAATAACAAGCATAGAAAAAATTAAAGGCATAAATGTTACAGAAATAGGATTTGTTGCCTCTAATGGAGTAGAAGAAAAAATTGAAGGAATCAAATATTTAGAATTAGATGACTTATTTAATAATATTAAAGAATAGACTTTGTTATGTAGATGAAACTATTTCTTGTAAAAGATAATAAATTGTTTTATAATAAGGTTGTTTTTAATAAGTTATGATTTGGACCGTAGTAGAATCTATTTATTCTAGAGAGGGAATTGTATGGTGAAATATTCCTAATAAAAATTCTATGAATTCACCCAAGGAGCTGATACTAATACTATCCGTATTTCTTGCGTTAAAAGATTAATGAGTGCTGTATTATTTTTATTTAGTACAGAACTAAGGTGGTACCACGGTTATGTCGTCCTTAGAGCGTATGCTTTAAGGATTTTTTTATTTGTAAAGGGAGGATATTATGAATCAATTAGAACAGCTTGATGAGTTAGTTAATAATGCTGATAGTGAATTAGAATCAATTAATGATTTAAATGACTTACAGCAAAAGAAGGCTAATTATTTAGGAAAGAAAAGTATTTTAGCTTCAATTTCCGCTTCAATGAAGGATTTATCTATTGAAGCTAAGAAGGAAGTAGGTATGAAGTCTTCAAAGATTAGACAAATCCTAGAAGAGAAGTTTGAAGCAAAGAAAAAAGCAATCGAGGATGCGATTGTTAATAAGAAGCTAGAAAGTGAAACAATCGATGTTACACTTCCAGGATATAAGCTTCCTACAGGTGGAATTCATCCATTAAATCAAACAATTATGGATTTAGAGGATTTATTCGTTGGTATGGGCTATAAGGTAGCTGAGGGTCCTGAAATTGAAACTGATGAATATTGCTTCGAAAAGCTAAATTTACCTAAGGGACATCCAGCAAGAGATATGCAGGATACATTCTATATTAATCCTGAATTATTATTAAGAAGCCAGACTTCTCCAGTTCAGGTTAGAACAATGCTTGCTGAAAAGGGTGAGCCTATTAAGATTATTTGTCCTGGTAAGGTTTATAGAAGAGATGCAGATGATGCTACACATTCACATCAATTTATGCAATGTGAGGGTTTAGTTTTAGGTAAGGATATTACTTTAGGTGATTTAAAGGGTGCTTTACTTGAAATGTTTAGAAAGATGCTAGGAGAGGATAGAAATATTCGTCTTCGTCCATCATTCTTCCCATTCACTGAACCATCAGTTGAGGTTGATGTATCTTGTGGTTTATGTGGTGGTAAGGGTTGTAACACATGTAAGCATACTGGTTGGATTGAGGTTTTAGGTGCTGGTATGGTTAATGACAATGTATTAAGAATGTGTGGATATGATCCTAAGGAAATTCAAGGCTTTGCATTTGGTATCGGAGTTGAACGTATCACAATGATGAAATATAAGATTGATGATATTAGAAATTTCTATACAAATGATTTAAGATTCCTAAATCAGTTCAAGGAGGAGAAGTAAAATGAAGGTTTCTAAGAATTGGTTAAGTGATTATCTAGATTTAACAAAATATTCTGATGAAGAATTATTTAATGAAATAAATGCTCATATCAATGAAATTGAATCATATGAGAAGATGGTTGAAGCAACTGAATTAACTGTAGGTTATGTGCTTGAATGTGTTCCACATCCAGATTCAGACCATTTACATGTTTGTCAGGTTGAGGTTAAGCCTGGTGATGTTAAGCAAATCGTATGTGGTGCTCCAAACGTTGATAAGGGTGAATATGTAATCGTTGCTAACGTTGGTGCTGTATTACCTGGTGACTTTAAGATTAAGCCTTCTAAGATTAGAGGCGTTGAATCTAATGGTATGCTATGCTCATTACAGGAATTAGGTATTGAGGATAAGTATGTACCAGAAGCTTATAAGAATGGTATCTATAATTTCAAGGAAGGTACTGTTAAGGTTGGAGATGATCCGCTAAAGGCTTTAGGATTAGATGATACTGTTATTGATTTAGAATTAACTTCTAATAGATCTGATTTATTATCTATCGAGGGTGTAGCTTATGATTTAGGTGCTGTATTATCTCAGAAGGTAGTAGAGAAGAAGCCTGAATTTAAGGAAGAAGCTTTAGCTAATCCAATGAATGTTAGAATTGATACTGATAAGTGCTATAAGTATTCAATGAGATATTTATCAAATGTAACTATTAAGGAATCTCCTATGTGGATGAAGGCGAGATTAGTTGCATCTGGTGTTAGACCTATTAATAACGTAGTAGATATTACAAACTACGTATTAATGGAATTAGGTCAGCCACTTCATTCATTTGATGCTGATAAGCTTGGTAATACTGTAGTCGTAAGACTTGCTAATGATGGCGAAAAGATTGTTACATTAGATGAACAAGAAAGAGAATTAAAGAATACAGATATCGTTATTACTGATGGTAATAAGCCAGTATGCCTTGGTGGTGTAATGGGTGGTTTAGATTCAGAGGTTACTAATGAGACTAAGAATATCGCATTAGAGGCTGCTTATTTTGATCCACTTGCAGTTAGAAAGACATCTTCAAGATTAAATCTAAAGAGTGAATCTTCTGTAAGATTTGAAAGAAAGATTGATTATGATAGAGTAGAGCGTGCTTTAGATTATGCAACTGAATTATTAGTTAAGTATGCAGATGCTAAGGTAGCAGCTGGTGTAGCTAAGGATGTTAAGGTTACCCTTCCTAAGAAGAAGGTAAATATTACAGCTGCTAAGATTAATTCTGTACTTGGTACTGAATTATCTGATGAATATATTAATAATGTATTTGATAGATTAGCATATCCATATGTTAAGAATGGTTTAGAATATGAAATTACTTTACCATCTAGAAGAATGGATTTAGAGGAATCAGTTCAAGATATTATTGAGGATGTTGCTAGAATTAATGGATATGATAATATCCCTACAACAATTGCTAAAACAAGAGATAAGGGTTATTTAACATATACTCAAAAGAGAACTAGATTAGTTCGTCAAATCCTAGCATTCATGGGTTTAAATGAGGCAGTAAATTATTCGTTAATTAGTGAAACTGATTTAGGATTATACATTCCTGCCGCTGAGGTTAAGGAGCCTATTAAGGTATTAATGCCTTTAACAGAGGATAGAGCAGTATTAAGAGAATCTGTATTAAATGGATTAATTGAAAATGTTGCTTATAATAAGGCAAGAAAGAATGATGATATTGCATTATTCGAAATTGCAAATGTACATACTAAGGATACTGAGGATTTACATTTAGGTATCGTTATTAATGGTTTAGTAGCTTCTCATTTATGGAATGGTCAAAAGAATCCAGCATCATTCTTCATCTTAAAGGGTATCTTTGAAGCATTATGTGAGAAATTAAATTTCGATGTTACATATGTTCCTTGCAAGGATTATGAGAACTTCCATCCAGGTAGAACTGCAGCTATTATGCATAACAATGAAAAGATTGGTGTAATTGGTGAATTACATCCAAGATTTGCTAAGGCACATGATTGCCAAGGTACTATCGCACTTGAAATTGATTTAAAGACATTAATTAATGATAAGAAGGAATTAAATTATCATCCAATTAATAAGTTCCCTTCAATCTCAAGAGACTTAGCTATCGTTGTTAAGAAGGAAGTATCATCTGATACAATCTATAATTTAATTAAGCAAACTGGTAAGCAAGCTGTAACAAGCATTAAGCTATTCGATGTTTATACTGGTGAAAATGTAGCCACAGATGAGAAGTCATTAGCATTTAATATTACATTTGAGGATTCTACAAAGACATTAGAAACTCAAGAGGTTGATAAGCTAGTAGATAGAATCGTTAAAAGACTTGAAAGAGAAGTAAATGCTAAATTAAGAGCATAAATATTAAAAAATGGAGTGGAATCCACTCCATTTTTGGCTATAATATGTATAAAAGAGAAGGGTGATATTATGAAAAAATTAATAAAGGTATTATTTATATTGCCATTATTATGCTTACTAATAATAACTGTAAGCTGTGGTTCAAGCTATGATTTTAAGTCTTGGAATGAGGCAGATTCATTAAATAGCTTAAAGGAATTTGTTGATAAGGCTACTGATGAAAAATCAGATAATTATATTCCAAAGGAGGATAGAATCGCTACATTTGATATGGATGGTACATTAGTTGGTGAATTATATCCTTGCTATTTCGAATATTTATTATTCTGTCATAGAGTATTAGATGATACTACATATACTGCTGCCACAGATAAAATGAAAGAAACAGCTAATCTAATTAGAAAGAATAAATATACTTGGAATATGAAGGAAAAGAATATTACATTAGATCATGCAGAAGGACAAGCACAAGCATTTGCTGGAATGAAGGAAGATGACTTCATTAAATATGTAAAAGACTTTGCTAATACTAACGCAGAAGGCTTTAATAATTTAAAATATATTGATGCTGCATATAAGCCAATGATTGAGGTAGTAGATTATTTACAAAAGAATGATTTTACAACTTATATTGTAAGTGGCTCTGATAGATTTATTTGTCGTGCATTAGCTAGTGAGGTATTTAATATTCCTTATAACCAAATTATTGGTATGGATACTACAATCGTAGGTGAAGACCAAGCTGATACTGATGGATTAAATTATCAATTAAATCAAGGTGAGGCTGTAGTAAAGGGCGATAGCCTATTGATTAAGAATTTAAAGATGAATAAGGTAGTTGCTATTACAAAGGAAATTGGTAAGCAACCAGTATTAGCCTTTGGTAATAGTGATGGTGATACTAGTATGCTAAATTATGCTATCAATAATACTAAATATAAAGGACAAGGCTATATGCTAGTTGCTGATGATATTGATAGAGATTATGCTAATCTAGAAAAAGCTGAAAGCTTAAGAACTATGTGGATAGAAAAGAATTTCCATGTTATTTCTATGAAAAATGATTTTAAAACTATTTATGGTGATAACGTCTTAAAGACAAATTAATTATTTTTAAAAGACATCAATTTTTGGTGTCTTTTTTAAATTTTTAATGTATAATGCTATGTGTTAGGAGGCTTCAGTATGGAAAGCATTTATAATTTAAGTGAAGATGATTTTAAATTATATTTAAATAATTTAGGTGAGAAGCCTTTTAGAGCTAAGCAAATTATGGAATGGGTATATCGTCATAAGATACAATCATTCGATGAAATGACTAATGTTAAGAAGTCATTTATTGAGCAATTAAAGAATGATTTTAGCTTAGATTTACTTGAGGTTGTTACTCATCAGGTATCTAGTGATGGTACTCAGAAATTCTTATTTAGATTACATGATGGTAATTTAATAGAATCAGTATTAATGAATAATGAATATGGGTATTCAATTTGTGTTACTACTCAGGTTGGTTGTAATATGGGATGCGTATTTTGTGCATCTGGTATGAAAAAGAAGCTAAGAAATCTTGAAACTGCTGAGATAGTTATGCAGCTATTAACAGTTGAAAAGGTAACTGGTATTAAGATAACTCATATTGTTATTATGGGAATTGGTGAGCCTTTTGATAATTATGATAATGTAACTAGATTTATGAAGATAGTTAATTATCCTTTAGGATTAGAAATTGGTGCGAGACATATTACAGTATCTACATCTGGATTAATTCCTAAGATTAGAGAATTTGCTGATTTTGATTTACAGGTTAATTTAGCAATTTCACTTCATGCACCTAATAATGATATTAGAAATAATATTATGGCTGTTAATAAATCTTATCCTATTGAGGATTTAATAGATGCTATTAAATATTACATTGATAAGACTAATAGAAGAGTTACTATTGAATATATTCTATTAAAGGATATTAATGATAGTAGAGCTAACGCTAATGAATTAGCTGATTTATTACATGGATTAAATGTATATGTTAATTTAATTCCTTATAATGAAGTAATTGAAAAACCATATAAAAGATCTACAAAGGAATCTATGCAAGCATTCTTTGATCAATTAAAGAAAAGAAGAATCAATGTTCAATTAAGACGTGAACAGGGTGGAGATATAGATGCCGCTTGTGGTCAATTAAGATCTAAACAAATGAAGAAAGAGGAAAGCATTTAGTGAAGGGAAGAGTAATAAATCTAAATGGTGGTGTCTATAAGGTAATCTTAGAGGATGGAACTATAAAGGATTTTAAGGCAAGAGGAAAGTTAAGAGCTGAAAAGGTATATCAATCTAATGATAAATCTTTAAGCAAAAAGAAGAATCCTATTACAGTTAAATCATCCCCAAAGGTTGGTGATATTGTAGTTATTGATAATGATATGATTGATCATTATGAACCAAGAAAGAATTCTTTAATTAGACCTGATATTGCAAATGTTGATCAAATTGTATTAGTATTTGCTGCTAAAGAGCCTGATTTTTCCTTTTATCTATTAGATTTATTCGTAATTAATATTGTTAAAAACAATATCCTACCTGTTATTGTTATAACTAAGGTAGATAAGCTAAATGATGAAGAATATAAAAATCTTAAGGTGAATATGAAGTATTATGAATCCTTAGGATATAAGGTATTATATGTTAATAATATAAATGGAGATGGAAGAAATGATGTTTTATCTATTTTAAAGGATAAAATAACAATTTTATCAGGGCAAACTGGTGCCGGTAAATCATCGTTAGTAAATACATTAATTCCAGGCTTCGCCTTAGAAACACAAGAAATAAGTGATGCCTTAGGTAGAGGTAAGCATACTACAAGACAAATTAGTTTATATCCTTTTATGGGTGGCTTATTAGGAGATACTCCAGGATTTTCTAAGCTAGAGGCAACTTTATTAGGATTAAAGTGTGAGGAATTAAATAATTTATTTATTGATTTTAAAAATTATAACTGTCGTTTTTCTGATTGTAATCATTTAGAAAATGCAAAGGATTGTGGAATTAGAAAGGCAGTAGATGAAGGCTTAATATTAAAGAGTAGATATTTAAGCTATGTTAAGCTATATAATGAATTGAAAAAATAGGAGAATAATATGAAGGTAGCATTATCAATTTTAACTGCAGATTTTATGAAGGTAGAAGAATCATTAAAGGATATTATTCATGATGTTGATTATGTACATATGGATATTATGGATGGAGAATTTGTTCCTAATATTTCATTTGGACCAGCAATTGTAAAATCATTAAGACCAATGACTGAGGTTCCATTTGATACACATTTAATGATTTTACATCCACAAAATTATATTAAGCAATTCGCTGAGGCTGGAAGCCAATATATTACATTCCATGTAGAAGCTGATTGTGATGTAATGGAAACAATTAATTTAATTAAGAGCTATGGTGTAAAGGCTGGTATTTCAATTAAGCCTAATACTACTGTAGATGCAATTAAGGAATATTTACCTTATTTAGATTTAGTATTAGTTATGTCTGTTGAGCCAGGCTTTGGTGGGCAAAAGTTTATGCCTAGTGCTATTGATAAATGTAAGAAATTAAAGGAATTAAGAGAGAAGAATAATTATAATTATTTAATTAGTGTTGATGGTGGTATCAATGATAAGACATTACCTTTAATTTCTGAGCATTTAGATTTAGCTGTTTCTGGTTCATATGTATGTAACGCTGAAAATAAAAAGGAAAGATTAGAAATATTACATAAGATGTAGACCAAACGTTTTGAATTTGGTCTTTTTTCTTCGTATAAAATTGTTTATTGTGTTGTAGACATAGCTGTATTTGAGTGTTAGAATGTAATTAGAAGTAATCAATAAAAAATTTAAGAAGGAAGGTTATAAAAATGATTGAGACAAAGAAGCTAAATGAAGCTACTTTAAGGAGAATCACAAGAAGTGATAACACTATAGAAGACGTTCATTTAACTGATGTTCCTAGTAATGTTATTTCATCTGGTACACAAATAACTGATACAGTTTTAGCTAATATCAATTATAAGGATGATAACACTTTAGAGTTTTCAATAGCTAATGATGATGTTTTACCAAGTGCTGGTAAAGCGATTTTTTACGTTAATGG
>JAFSJY010000002.1 GCA_017449215.1 Acholeplasmatales bacterium
CAGCAATGATTTTACAAAATTTAAAGAAGACTGCAGAAGCTTATTTAGGTGATACAGTTTCTAAGGCTGTTATTACAGTTCCAGCATAT
This sequence comes from Acholeplasmatales bacterium, assembly GCA_017449215.1. Classification (GTDB taxonomy): domain Bacteria; phylum Bacillota_I; class Bacilli_A; order Acholeplasmatales; family Anaeroplasmataceae; genus Anaeroplasma. The sequence continues at coordinate 90 of JAFSJY010000002.1, forward strand.
TTCAATGACGCTCAACGTCAAGCAACTAAGGATGCTGGTAAGATTGCTGGTCTTGATGTATTACGTATCATCAATGAGCCAACAGCTGCAGCTTTAGCTTATGGTATTGATAAGACTGACAAGGAACAAACTGTATTAGTATTCGACCTTGGTGGTGGTACATTCGATGTTAGTATTCTATCACTTGCTGATGGTACATTCGAGGTTTTAGCAACTGCTGGTGATAACGTACTTGGTGGTGATGACTTCGATAAGGCTATTATGGATTGGTTAGTTGCTGAATTCAAGGCTGAATCAGGTGTTGATTTATCAGCTGATAAGATGGCAATGCAAAGATTAAAGGATTCTGCTGAAAAGGCTAAGAAGGATTTATCAGGTGTTACATCTGTTGAAATTCAATTACCATTCATTTCTATGGGTGCCGCAGGTCCATTACACTTAAATAGAACATTAACAAGAACTAAGTTTGATCAATTAACAGCTCACTTAGTAGAAAGATGCTTAGGACCAGTTAGACGTGCATTAAAGGATGCTAAGTTAACTCCAAAGGATCTAGACCAAGTATTATTAGTTGGTGGTTCTACAAGAATTCCAGCTGTTCAAGAATTAGTTAAGAGGGAATTAGGTAAGGAACCTAATAAGTCAGTTAACCCTGATGAAGTAGTAGCTATGGGTGCTGCTATTCAAGGTGGTGTATTAACTGGTGATGTTAAGGATGTATTATTACTAGATGTTACACCATTATCATTAGGTATTGAAACATTAGGTGGTGTATTCACTAAGTTAATTGAAAGAAATACTACAATTCCTTGCTCAAAGAGCCAAGTATTCTCAACTGCTGCTGATAATCAGCCAGCTGTTGATATCCATGTTTTACAAGGTGAGCGTCCAATGGCTGCTGACAATAAGACATTAGGTAGATTCCAATTAGGCGATATTCCAGCTGCTCCACGTGGAGTTCCTCAGATTGAGGTTAAGTTCGATATCGATGCTAACGGTATCGTTAATGTATCAGCTAAGAACTTAGGTACTGGTAAGGAACAAAAGATTACTATCCAAGGTGGTTCTGGCTTATCAGATGCTGAAATCGAAAGAATGGTTAAGGAAGCTGAAGAAAACGCTGAAAGCGATAAGGCTCGTAAGGAAGAGGCTGATTTAGTAAATGAAGCTTCTCAATTAATCTTCCAAACTAAGAAGGCTTTAAATGACTTAAAGAATGTTGATGATGCTGAAAAGGCTGAGGCAGAAAGATTATCTGACGAATTACAAAAGGCTTTAGATGCTCATGACATGACTCAAATTAGAGCTAAGAAGGAAGAATTAGAAAAGGTTGCTCAATCAATCGCTGTTAAGGCTTATCAACAAGCTCAAGAGCAAAACACTGGTAACAACAATAACGGTGGTTCTGCAAATGGCGATGGCACTGTAGATGCTGACTTCTCAGATGTTCAGTAATAAATAAAATAATGCTTAGAAGGGCTTTTATAAGCCCTCCTTGTGCATTTTAAAAGGAGATAGGTTATATGGCTAAAAGAGATTATTATGAGGTACTTGGCTTAAGCAAGGGTGCATCAGAAGACGAAATTAAAAAAGCATATAGATCACTTGCTAAAAAATATCACCCAGATATTAATAAGGAACCAGGTGCTGAAGAAAAATTTAAGGAAATAAATGAAGCATATGACACATTATCTGATCCTGATAAGAAGGCTAGATACGATCAATATGGCTTTGATGATCCAACTCAAGGCTTTGGCGGTGGTGCTGGAGGCTTTAGTGGAGGTTTCGGTGGCTTTGAGGATATTTTCTCTCAATTCTTTGGTGGAGGAAGAACTAGAAGCTCAAATGGTCCAAGACAGGGTGCTGATATAGAAAAGCAAATGAGTATCACATTTGAAGAAGCAGTTTATGGATGTAAGAAGAAGATTCGTTTATCTGTAGATGAGGAATGTATGCAATGTGGTGGTACTGGTGCTGCATCTAAGAATGACATTAAGTCATGTCCTAAGTGTGGTGGACGTGGTAGAGTTGTTATGCGTCAACAAACAATTTTTGGATATACTAATGTAGAAACAGCTTGTCCTGACTGTAGAGGTAAGGGTAAGATTATTACTAAGAAGTGTCCTGATTGTAATGGTGCTGGTCGTGTAAGAAGAACAAAGGATGTAGAGGTTACAATCCCAGCAGGTATGCAAACTGGTATGACTCTTCGTATGGAAGGATACGGTGGAGCTGGTATCAATGGCGGTCCTAATGGTGATTTATATATTTCATTCATTTGTGGTGAGCATAAACAATTTAAGCGTGATGGTCAGGATATCATCTTAACTATCCCACTAAGCTATTATCAAGCTGTATTAGGTGATACAATTGAGGTTCCAACAATTGATGGTAATGTATCATTAAAGATTCCTGCAGGTACTCAGCCTGGTACTAAATTAAGATTAAAGGGTAGAGGCTGTAAGAACCCTAAGGGTGGCTCACAGGGTGACCAATATGTCATTTGTAATGTCGTAGTTCCAACAAGTCTTACTAAGGAAGAAAAGAAGGCTATTGAGGAATTAAGAGACCAAGAAAAGAAGGATAAGAAATCTCCATGGGAGAATTTTAAAAATCTTTTCACAAAAAAGAATTAATTTTTTAGAGGAATATGTTGTATCATATTCCTTTTTTGTTGATTAAAATTTTTTTTGTTGTTATAATATTTTTGTATTTTATTTCGGAGGAAGAAAGATGGAACAAAATCAATTTGAAGGCTTAGATGCTATTGAACAAGAAGAAGTTAAAATTAATCTAAAGCCTGAACTAAAGGAATATGAAAAATTATTATTAGCTGAACAAGAAAGAAAATTAGTTGAAAAGGCTAGAACATTATTAAGCTATGGTTGTTTTGAGCAAAAGGAAGAAACAGTAATAGATTTTACTATTTATTCTAGACTTGAAACTAAGAAATTTAAGGGAAAGTATGACTTATATCAAAATATTGAAACTGGCGATTTAGTTTGGATTTGTCCACTAATTGAAGCTGGTGACGATGAGGATAAGGATAAGGTTAAGAAGCCTTATGCATATGATTGTGTAATCATCGATAAGATGGATGAGGAAACATATCAAGAGGTTATTAAGGCTGCTAATCATAATTTAAGAAGCCTAGCATCTGTTTGCTACAAGGGTGGAATTATTGGTTATATCGTATTATTAGTATTTACAGTAGTTGTATTTATTAATAACATTATTGCTTATTTCGATGCTGGTAATACATTCTTTAATGCAATTGCTGGTTCAATCAATTCTACAGGTGTATTCTTCGGATTTGATGTTCTAATTGCATTAGTTTTAGTAGTTGTATCTATCAAGTTTAAGAAGTATAAGAATCAATAATATGCAAAAGTATTTTATTTCGGAAGAGCAATTAGCTAATAAAATAATTGATAATGATGATGTATTTCATATTACATCTGTAATGAGAAGTAAGATTGATGATCAAATATTAGTTAGCGATGGCAATAAAACATATTTAGTTAAAATAAGTAGTCTTTCAAATAAAATGGTATCTTTTGAGATAATTAAGGAAGAAGCCGGCAATAATGAAATGCCGGTTTTTGTTACAATTTTCCAGGGTTATCCAAAGGGTGATAAGATGGAAGACATTATCAAGCACGGCACTGAGCTTGGTGCTTATGAATTTTATCCTGTAATGATGAAAAGATCTATCGTTAAGATTGATGAAAAAAAGAAACAATCAAAACTAGATAGATTTAATAAAATTGCAAAGGAAGCTGCTGAGCAGTCTTATAGAGATAGATTACCTAAGGTAGTAGATATTTTAAATTTGAAGCAAATTGATTTTAGTTCATATGATTATAAAATCCTATGCTACGAGGAAGTAGCTAAGGAAAAGGAAGATTCTAATTTTAAAAACATTGTTAAGAAATTGAAGAAGAATGATAAGGTTGCGGTAGTAATAGGACCTGAGGGTGGAATAGATAAGGATGAGGTTAGCTATTTAATGAATCTGGGATTTATTCCATGCGCATTAGGGCCTAGAATATTAAGAACCGAAACTGCACCATTTTATGTTTTATCTTCAATTAGCTATGAAATGGAGCTGAAATAATGAAGTGTGGTTTTATAACACTTGGTTGTAAAGTAAATATATATGAATCTAATGCATTAAAGGAAGAATTAGAAAAAAGAGGCTTTGAGGTTTTAGATGCAGAGGATGATTGTGATGTATATGTTATCAATACATGCTCTGTAACTAATATGGCTGATGCTAAAAGCCGTAAAATGATAAGAAAATGCATTAAGATGAATCCTAATGCGGTCATCTGTGTTATGGGCTGCTATGCTCAAACAAATCCAGAGGCCAAGGAAATTGAAGGTGTTGATATTCTAATCGGTAACGGTAATAAAAAAGAAGCTGTCGATAGAATAATGGAATTTGTTAATGGAGAAAGAAAAGAGAAATACATTAATATTTTAGATATATTAGATACACAAGAATATGAAAAGCTTGGTGTAACTACATATGACCATACAAGAGCCTTTGTTAAAATAGAGGATGGCTGTCAAAATTTCTGTACATATTGTATTATTCCATTTGCTAGAGGTCCTGTTAGATGTAAGGATTCTGATTCAGTTATTAATGAATTAAAGAATATTACTGAAAATGGATATCAGGAGGTTGTTCTTGCTGGTATACATACAGGTAGATATAATGATGGCAAGGTTAATTTATCTGGTTTAATTAGAAGAATATTAAATGAGGTAAAGGATTTAAAGAGATTAAGATTATCTTCAATTGAAATAAATGAGGTTGATGATGAATTTATCCAAATGATGAAGGAAACTGATGTATTAGCCAATCATCTACATTTACCACTTCAGGCAGGTAGTGATAATACCTTAAAGAATATGCATAGAAAATATGATGTAGAATTCTTTAAGAATAAGGTTAAAAAGATTAAAGAGGCTAGACCTGATATTTCTATTACTACAGATATCATTGTTGGATTCCCTTTAGAAACAGAAGAGGATTTTATAGAAACATGTAATGTAGCTAAGGAATTAGGCATGTCTAAGCTTCATGTATTCCCATATTCAAAAAGAGCTGGTACTGTAGCAGCTAAAATGATTCAGGTTAATGATACAGTTAAAAAGGATAGAGCAACTAGATTAATTGCCCTTTCTAACGAGTTAGAGGAAGAATACGCAAAGAAGTTTATAGGACAGGTATTAAGCGTCATTGTGGAGCAAAAAACAGCCGAAAATAGAATGATTGGACATACTTCAAACTTCTTACAAATAACAATGCCATTAGATGAATCTTTATTAAGAAAAATGGTAAATGTAAGAATCATTAGTGTAGAAAATAACAAAATTTTAGGAATTGTAGAAAAGTAGTAAAAAAAACTCTTTACAAATAAAAATTGATTTGATATAATTTTTTCGGAATTCGTCCTTGAAAGGAGGCTTAGTATGCCAAAAATCGTTGTACGTGAAAAAGAAAGTATCGAAGATGCACTACGTAGATTTAAACGTGATGTTTCTAGATCTGGTAATCTTCAAGAGGCGAAGAAACGTCAATATTACCTAAAGCCTAGCGATGTACGTAAGCAAAAGCGTCAGGAAGCAAGAAAGAGATTTAAGTAAAAAAATGGGAGCTTTAACTAAAGCTCCCTTTTGTTTTACCTTTATTCACATTAATAAGCCCGCAAGTGCAACCATCACACCTAAGACGTATAAGAAGGCTAATACTAAGCCATAAATAGTTATTAATAATATATCTGATTTAGCGTTTCTAGCATTCTTATGTGGGTGATATAGTAAGAATAGTGGTGCTAGAATAATTAATGATGTATTAGTTCCTATACCCATACTATTTAATGTTGCGTTTTTACTAAATAGCATTTCAAATACCCATATTATAATAATTAATACAACTGCTAGAGCATTCTTAGTAAAGATATATCTATTTCCATTAAAATATTTTTCTGCATTTTCTTCACCATATTTTTTCTTATAATGTAATCTTAAGAAGAATAGAGAAACTAAATATGTAATAGCTAGAATAGATAATGGGAATTTATCTCCTATAAATAATAGCTTAGTCCAATAGCTACTAAATTTAACACCAAATAAGATATCAGCATTTGATAATATAAATGATAATAATATTATTATAATTGGAATAATTGCCATTGATCTATATATAATTAATTTCTTTCTTGTTTTAATATAATTAGGCGTTAAGAATAAGAATACAATTATTAAGAAATAGCATGTTGCTGAAAAGAAAGGATTTGGGAATGAGAAATTATCTAATGCAAGAGATATAACTGATTGATCCCTTGTTATTGAAGATAGAAGATATGCCTCAATCATATATAAGAATAAGAATAATAGAGGATACATTAATAAATTTCTAAATATTCTACTATCCTTCATGAATATATCGAAATTAATAAAGAATACAATGAATATACCAAGCATTTGAATTGATAGTAATTCCTTGGCTGATGTTAAATTCTCAACAGAATAATCAACAATATTAAATGTTAGTAGCATTATTCTTAATGCACCTAGGAATATTAATAGGAATCCAATTAATCTTAATACAGTTTCAGGAATAAAAGGATAGATTTTAATATCCTTTTTAATTTTTTTATTAAGAGGTTTAATTCCTAATAATTCATCACTATGATTAAATGAATGTATTTCATCCTTTTCTTTTCCGTAGATAGAAGCATATCCAAATAAGAATACAAACACAAATGAAAGGAATAATGCTACAACTGCTATATTTCTAGCAGGATTGACCACATCTTTGTATTTTTCACTTGTACTGTTGATTGATGCGACTATATCCCTAAAAGTCGAATTTAGGCCCATTTTTTCTTGGATTAAATAGTCAAAATCTTTATTGATATCATTATTAGTAATTACATCAATAATTGGGTCTGTAATTTCGTCTACTAGTAATATTTCAAGCTTTCCATCCTTTTCAGTCGCAAAATATGATTTACTTTCAAGGGTATCATAATTGGTTACTGATATTGTCCAAGAGATATCATCAAAGATATAGCTTGTGTATGAATATGTAATTCTATAGTCGTTATACCAATAGATTTCTGAAAAATCTAATGATAATTCTTTTTCGTCATATCTTGATTTAATAGAAATGGCTTTTTCATTTCCATCATCTAATTTTACAATATCTGTATAAATAGGATAATTAGAATTAGCAATTGAAAAATTACTTTTTCCCTTTTCTATAACAGTAGTTTGTAATTCGATTACGATATCTTCCTGTGCTGATAGCTTTGAACTATCAAATTTAGAATATAGGATAAATCCTGTAATAGTTGATAATAAGCATAAAATAGTGATTACTAATAATGCAATTCTAAATCCTTTTTTCTTAAATGCGAGATACATAAAATTAGATAATGGATTATATCTAATGTTATTTATAGTAGAAGGATAGCTATTAAATCCTTCTAAATATAAATTAAAGTCAATATCGAAATATGCTGATATTTTTCTAATATCTCTTTTGGCTGGTTTTATATATCCATTTTCTAATAGTTTATATCTGAATTTAGATATTTTTAATAATTTAGCAAATTTACGCCTACTTAGCTTTAATTCCTTTCTTTTTTCAAATAGGAATTGGTTATATGAAATATTAACTTCCTTAGGAGGCTCTGGTAGAAGAGCTACTACTTTATTTTCTTCCATAGTTCTACCTTGTATTATTAAATTAGTAAGAATTGTACTAAGTAATAATACTTTCTCCTTTCTTACCTCTCAATTATTTATACACCATTAATTTGATGTTATAATTTTTTAAACACTGTGGATTTGTTTCTCATAGTTTACAGCTA
>JAFSJY010000025.1 GCA_017449215.1 Acholeplasmatales bacterium
ATTTGTATTATTTATAACTTCAACATTGTAGCTAACAACACTCATATTATCCCTTCTTCAAATCTTCATTTCCTTGATTTATAATATATTCTTTAATATTATCCATTATATTATCGCTAGTAGTAGCTATATAATATGAAGGACTCCATATGTGTCCTCCATATAATACTTTTGATAATTCATTTTTATGTTTACTATTTAAAAGCCTTGCTGAAACTCCTTTTAATGTTTTCATTACTACAGGAATAGAATCCTGTGGTGATAACCCAATTAATAAATGAACATGATCTAAATCTGTATTTATTTCAACAAGCTCATAATTATTATTAATACATATGTTTTTAATAATATCTATTAAATCATCTTTAATATCATTTAATAATATTTTATGTCTATATTTAACACACCAAACAATATGGTAATATAAATCATAAACATAACCTCTACCATGCTTCATAATGTGAATACCTCTACTAATATTATACCATATTTAATGACATATGCATAGTAAAAAATAGATGTTATATACTTTAGTATATACTTTGAGAAAAATTGATGACATATGCAGTATTATTTAGCATTTTTAAATAATTTTTTCTCAAAAAATTAAAAAAGAGCCTAACTCGTAAATCAATTGACGAGTGTGCGGCTCTAGTTCATCAAACATTATTCCTGTATCCCATTCATTATAAATATCTAATTCTAAAATATCTTTATAAAAATGAATTACTTCATCTATTTCATGTTCATTACATTTCATTGAAATATGGTGTATACCTTTTATTAAACTATTACTCATTTTATCACCGCCAATAACACACTAACTATATTCTACAACAATAACTGTTTTTAATGAATATTAAAAAGGATTCTTCTTTTCAGCAAGGGCAAAATATGCCCAAACTGATAGAAAAATCCTAATATAAAATCTAATCAACAAAATCGTCTCCATTTTCATCATTATTACTCATAGAGCATAATGTTAAAACACCTGTTAAAATATGTGCTGAAAATATTGTTAATATACCTGTGATAGCAAAATTAAGATTATTCTTAAATTTGAATAAACCTACAAAATTAACAATAAGAACAACCAAACCATATATTGAAAACATTAACAAAAACACACCTAGATTTTTTATACTTTCTAATGTAAACTCGACTTTTTGTCCTTCTTTCAAAGAATCAAGTAATTGTCGATACACTTCTTCTGTATTATTAATTAGTTTGAGGGCAATAATTATACTAATTATAGTTGTTAATATTGTAAAAATAGTTAATATTCTTGCTGCGATTTTCATATTATTTCTCCTTAATATTCCTTTCTTCTATTTAAGAATACGCCTACAGTTCCTGCAATTCCTAAATAAATAACACCTAGTACTAGCCCTAGTATCAATGCTTTATTTGTAGTATTTAAATTAGTTAAATTACTAATTAGTGAATCTAACCAATAGTTAGTAAATTTAAAGCTTTCGTTTTTAATTAAGGCATCACCCATTCCAAGAACTAATCCAACTAATGTAGGACCTACGATGTTTAATGCAATTGCAATTCCAAGCTTTCTTGTTGAAATTGAAATTGAAAAATAGATAGTATGATATGCAACAACTAATAATAATGAAATAAGTAATGAAATAATTAAAGTTGAATCTGTCACTTTATTATCAAAAAATGAATTAGCTAATTGTGATGTTACGAAAACATATGCAAAATAGAAAATTAATGTAGATACTAATGATGAAAGATATTTAGCTATAAAGATTTGATTTGATGAATATCCCTTTGTAATAACTGTTTTAATTGTTCCAGTCTGATATTCATCTGTCACAAATATCGCTGTAAAAATAGCCGCAATCATCATTACCAATGAACTTCCGAATGCTTTTTTTGTTACCTCTATAGCAAAAACAGATATTGGTTTTTCAGTTTCAAGGGAAGCTTTATAAATTAAATTTTGTGTTAAAACTGATATTACAGCAAGTATCACACATACTGCTAATGAAATATAAAAACCTTTAGATTTAAATAACCTTTTAAATTCATATTTTAATAAATTCATATTATCTACCTATCCTTTCAATAAAGTATTTTTCAAAATTTTGATTATCAATTGAAAGCTCGAACAATTCTAAATTTGAATTAACAATTAATTTTGCTATAAGATTTGATTTATCCATGTTATTCTTTAAAGATAAATAATCTTGTTCCTTAATGACATCAAAATTATTCGATTTTAATAATTCAAATGCTTTGTTATTATCACTTGTTTTAATCTTTAATGACTTACTTATTCTTTTTAATAATTCACTTGATGTTATTTCTTCAACTAAGACTCCATCATTAATAATTCCATAGGTAGTTGTAATCTTGGCAAGCTCATCAAGTAAATGTGATGAAATAATTAAGGTTACTCCTCTTTTCTTATTAAGTTTTATTAATGTGTCTCTCACATCTTTAATACCTTCTGGATCTAATCCATTAATAGGCTCGTCTAATATTAATATTTCTGGATTACCTAATAAGGCGATACCAATACCTAGACGCTGTCTCATACCTAAAGAGAAATTACCAGCTTTTCTATTTCCTGTTTTAGATAAGCCAACAATTTCTAATATTTCCTTAATTTCCTTATCAGTTCCACCTGATACTAATGAAAATTGCTTTAAATTCTCAAACGCTGTTTTATTTTTAAATAAGCCTGGTGCTTCAATTAATGAACCAATTTTCTTTCTCTCCTTAATCAAATATCTAGAATTATTTATTATAATTTCTCCACTTGTAGGATTTGATAAGCCTAATATTAATTTCATTGTGCTTGTTTTACCAGCGCCATTCTTTCCAATAAATCCATAAATATCACCCTTTTTAACATGCATATTAACATTATTAACTGCAATCTTATTAGGATACTTCTTCATCAAATTCTTTGTTTCAATAACATATTCCATAATACTTTCCTTTCTAATATGAACATTTGTTCGTATTGACAATGTGAGTTTATCATTGTATAATCACGTTGTAAACACTTATATGAACATTTGTTCGTATTGTGAACAATTAGAAAGGTTGTGTTCGTTTATGAGAAAACCCAATGTAAATAGTGATTTTATAAAAGAATGTTTCTCACTATCATTAATTAATTTAATGAAGGAAAATGAATATGCAGCTATTTCTATAACGGATATATGTAAATCATCTGGATTTGGAAGAACCTCATATTATAAATATTTTGATAATAATAAGGATAATCTTCTTTTTTATTTAAGCCATTTAAAATGGGAAGAATATAAGAAACAAAATAAAGGATATACTGATGAGGGTAAATTATTATTAAATCACATATATAATCATAAAGACTTCTTCTTACTATTAAGAAAACAAAACTTAGATTATATTATTATAAAAATTCTATTTAATGAATTTGGTGTTAAGCCAGATGAACCAGAAATATATAGATACGGAAAAGCATTCTTTACTGGTGCTTACTTCGGTATTATTTATGAATGGATAAATCAAGGATGTATGGATACACCTGAAGATATTTCTAAAAAGTTTGAAGATGGCATTAAGCTTGCTATTGAAACTGAGCAAGCAAAAAAAGAAAATTAACTCCATTAGGAGTTTTTTCTTTGTAACAAAAAAGGCTTGATACAAAGTATCAAACCATTGCTTTCTATTGGTGGAGCGTACATTACTTATATCGAACCACACTAAATATACTTTTCTATATTATCTTTTACAGAATATGATTGATTCTTTATTTCGTTTGGAACATATGGATTAGAATAATCAATGCATATATATTTAGCGTTTTTATTTTGGTATGTCATTTGAATAAAAGGATATTTAATCCATACAGGTGTTGAAAAGCCAACTCCCAATTCTAAAAACAATATCTTTTTATCTTTATTTTTTAGAATAAATTCATCATATCTATGCTTTGCGTTATGCCATCCTATATCTTCTACAAATGTATCATCACATCTTAGATTAGTAGTCATTACTCTTCCACATTTAGGACATTTTGGAATTAAAGACGAAGGAATTTTATTATCTTTTATTTGTTCAACCATTTTTAAAACATATTCTTTATTATCATAAGTTTCTTTTGAACATGGTTTGCTACATTGAAATAAGCCATAATCACCTTGCATATAAAATAGTCTCTTCTTATCAAATCCTGCAAGCTGAAATTGATGATCTACATTAGTAGTTATTACAAAGTAATCCTTGTTCTCAACAAGTTTTAATAACCTTTTATATAAATCCTTTGCGCCAAATTTATACCTATTTAAATATATCATCTTAGACCAATATGCCCATTTTTCTTCTTCTGTATCAAAATCATGAAATCCAGCGCTATACATATCCTGATAGCCATATTCATCATACATATATTTAAAGTTATCCATGAATGTTTTGCCACCATACTCAAATCCTGCAGCACTAGATAAACCAGCGCCAGCACCAATTACTACCGCATCAGCATCATTAATAAGCTTTATTAATTTTTCTTTCGTAAACACTATAATCACCTTCACTAAATAGTACAAAAACAATTCTCTTTAGATTCTTATTTTCTTTTTCTAGATATTCTTTAGCTGTATTTATAGCAATTTCACTTGCTTTTTCTATTGGATAACCAAATATACCTGTTGATATTGAAGGAAAGGCAATAGACTCTAATTTCATATCATCGGCCATTTTTAATGAGTTATAATAGCTATTTCTTAAATCTATAGCATCTTGCTTTAAATTATTATATATAGGACCTACAGTGTGAAAAATATATTTACTAGGCAAATTATATCCTTTTGTAACCTTACATAAGCCATTAGCCTCATCATGACCTTGATTTTCCATAATTCTCATTAAATCTCTTCTTACCTTTAATCCTGCAAATGAATGAATCGCATTATCTACACATTTATGAAGTGGCTGAAAGCATCCTAATAGCTTTGAATTACAAGCATTAACAATGGCGTCTACCTTAAATAATGTAATATCACCTTTAGCTATTGATATACAATTATTAAAACCAATTATATCTGTAATAGTTTTTTTAGATAAAATGCTTTTTAATACTTTTTCTTCTTTTTCGTAATATTCATCGGATAAATCATACGGCATAGTTATATTCATAAGCGATCTAAATTGGTTTTCTTTAGTGTCACCTAAATTATAAATAATATGATTATATTCCTTTAAATAATTGATGCACCAATCAATTTCATTCATTATTTTATTTCCTCAGGTGCTGCATAAAAATTATATTTTAATGCTTTTACATTTGTTAATTTATATACTACAAATCTTCCATCATTTGGCTTATACAATTGTGAGGGACCTGTAGGATCATTTAAGACAGCCTCTTGAGCTTCAACTCTTTCATCTAATTCTAGGGTTGCACTTACTCTTAACCATGTACCACCATCATACATTCCAGATAACTCAATCTTTGGATTTTTAGAAATTTGATAATAAATCTCCTTTTGCTTACCTGTGCATAAATATGCATTACCTTCAAATTCCGCAATGCTAGAAAATGGTCTAACTCTAGGCTGATCATCTTCAACAGTTGCAATATAAAATATTTTTACTTTCTTTAATTCTTCTACTACTTTATTCATTATGTATTCACCTCTTTGTTTATTTACAATTGTAGTATATAATATACGTATCAAAATTAAAAGTACGCACTAAAAAGTGGTATAGTATCAAAAAAGATACTGTGGAGGTAATTATGATTAACAATAACAATTTACCAGCTTGTCCTGTAGAAACAACTTTATCCATAATTGGGGATAAATGGAAGGTTTTAATATTAAGAGATTTACATATGAAAGGCACATTAAGATTCTCTGAATTAAAAAAATCTTTAGTTGGAATTACTCAAAAAATGCTTACTCAACAGCTACGTGAATTAGAATCAGATGGAATAATTCATAGAGAGGTATATCCTGTAGTTCCACCAAAAGTTGAGTATTCATTAACTCCACTAGGAGAAACTTTGAAACCAATATTAGATTCATTAACAAATTGGGGGATATATTACAAAGAGAATATAAATAAAAGGTAATTTAATTTATATAACTTATCTTTGAAAAGAAAAAAGCCGATAAAAATACCGACTTTTAAACGTTAAAAATAAAATAATTCTTCAAATTTTTTATCTAATGCCACACATAATAATAAAGCAAGCTTTGCTGTTGGTTCATACTGACCAGTTTCTATTGAACTAATTGTATTTCTGGAAACGCCTACTAATTTTGCCAAATCATTTTGTGATAAATTCTTTTCTTTTCTAATTTGAGATAAATTATTATGTAATGTTAATTCTTTATCCATATTATAAAACTCCAAATAATTGTAAAATCCAAAGAACAAGCATGCTAATTGATAAAACGCCCCAAATAATTAAAGGTATTAATTCATGTTTTTTTCTCAATTTAATGTATTTAACTAAAAATATAACAAATGCCATAGAAAATAAAGCAAAATCAGCTCCTCTATTTACATTATGTAATACAAATCCATTGATTGTATCAACTAAGATAATTAAAATAACACCAACTGAATACGCAATCCAACTACCATCGTTTCGTGCAGATTTATCAGCAAGATCCTTTCCTTTATTTTCTTCTTGTGCCTTTAGCAATATTTCATCTTTATTCATTTTATTCCTCCTAATGCATTACTGCCAAGTTAACTTTGCAACTTTATTATACATTGTGCCAAGCATACTTGTCAACATTTTTTGTGAAAAATTTATAAGTAGGCAGAAAAAGTGTGCTTCACTTTTTTTATATTAGGGTTCTAACGGTACCCCTTTATCGTCTCAAAACCAACCCCAGTATAATATTTCAACAAATAAAAAAGGATTCTTCATTTAAGTTGAGGCAAAATACGCTCATACTTATTGAAAAATCCTTATATTTTAATCCAAACCTTTAATTTTACGGGTTCGGTTTTTGACTGTATGGTGGAGATGAGGGGACTCGAACCCCTGTATGCAACCCAATTTCAAGTGCTTTCTACATGTTTAGCTTATTCTTACATTTTTCATTAATACCAGGTGAATATGCATACCAAATATTAACTACATTCTATTAAATTCGTCAAACTTTGTTAGAATAGCACAAAGCTGATATATCCTACTGTGTTTAGCTCATAGTCTATTTGCATAGGAAACAAATAGAGATGAGTCGCTTATATTATTATTAGCAAGCGAAAGCATAGTTAGCGCAAGAATTGTTTCTTGCAGCTAAGAATGCATATTCATTGTTTTCTTCAGCGTTTATTTAAAAACCCCGACGTTTTTAAGGTGGCCGATAATCCCACCACATGCTTACACATGTCCTTAAATCACAGCGAATCCAAAGACATCCCCATATTTAATTTGCAATATATAGTATAATACTATTTTGACTTTTGGCAAGTAAGTTTTTAATATTCCTTACTTGCCTTAGCCATATTTCTTTCCATATCTCTCTTTTTAATGGTTTCTCTTTTATCTGTTAGCTTTTTACCCTTAGCTAAACATACCTCTATTTTAACAAGTGAACCCTCAAAATATGCTTTAGTAGCTACTAAGGTTAAGCCCTCAAGCTTAATCTTATTAGATAGCTTAATGCATTCATGCTTATGCATTAAAAGCTCTCTTGTTCTTAATTCATCATGATTAAATATATTACCATTATCATATTTAGCTATAAACATATTTAAAATATATGGTCTATTATTTTTCATGATGACATAGGCATCATTAATATTACATTTGCCTGCTCTAATAGATTTTATTTCTGTACCCTTTAATTTAATACCAGCCTCATATTTATCTAAAAGAAAATATTCAAATGATGCTTTTTTATTTTGACAAATTATTTTCATTCTTAACTCCTTTTAGATATTTCAAAATCTATCTTTCTTTCATCCTTAGATGCCGCTATACATTTTACCATAACTTTCTTTCCAAGGTAATATTTTTCATTGTCAGTATATGCAATATGATGTTTCTCATCATATTCAAAATATTCTTCACAATTTCTATATAATATTAAACCTTCAATACCATTTTCTATTTCAACAAACATACCAAAAGATTGAATCGAAGTTACAGTACCTTGATAAATATTACCAATTTTACTTTCCATATACCAAGCATATAGCATATCATCAACTTCTCTTTCACAGTCAACTGATCTTCTTTCACTTGATGAATTCTTTAAAGCTATCTCTGGAATGATGTTTGAATAATGAGATAATTCCTTATCAAATTTATCTGTTGGATGTAATAATAGCTTCTTAATCATTCTATGAGTCATAAGGTCAGGATATCTTCTAATAGGAGATGTGAAATGACAATAATAATTCATAGCTAATCCATAATGACCTAAGCATTCTGATGAATACTTAGCCTTCATCATACTTCTTAGTAGCATATTATTAATGATATATTTATTTGGATTATCAGATGCCTTTTCTAGCACATCCTGAACCTGCTTAGGATGAATATCATTTTGAGTTATCTTAACATCTAAGCCCATAGACTTAACCTCTTGGAAGGTAGTTCTAAGCTTATCCTGATCTGGCTTTTCATGGATTCTATATACTATAGGTAAATTCATAATATTCATATGATAAGCAACTGTTTCATTAGCTGCTAGCATAAAATCCTCAATAAGCTTTTCAGCGTCCATTCTTTCTCTTTTAATGATTTCCTTAGGGCTTCCATCACTATTTAATCTAAATGAATATTCTACAGTATCAAATTCAATACCACCCTTTTTATGTCTTAATTCTCTTAATACCTTAGAGAATCCCTCCATATTTTTAAGCATAGGTGCTATATCAGAATATTCATCAATTAATTCCTGATCGCCATTTAATATTTTATTCACCTTATTATAGGTCATTCTATGATGTGAATTAATTACACCCTCACAGATTTCATAATTAATTAATTTACCTAGCTTAGAATATTCCATTATACATGCTAGTACTAATCTATCCTCATCAGGATTTAATGAGCATATACCATTAGATAGCTCATGTGGTAGCATTGGTATTACTCTATCAGCCAAATATAATGATGTACCTCTTTTTAAGGCTTCCTTATCTAAAGGACTTCCTTCCTTTACATAATGAGAGACATCAGCTATATAAACACCTAAAGAGTAATTACCATTAGGTAATTCCTCTAAATATACGGCATCATCAAAATCCTTGGAATCATCACCATCAATCGTAATAATATCTAAGTCTCTAAAATCTCTTCTACCCTTTAAATCTTCCTTATTTACGGCATTTGGAATATATTTTAATTCTTCCTTCACTTCATCATTAAAAGCTAAATTAAAGCCAAATTCTAATGCTATTTCAGATATTTTAATACCTGGGTCATCCTTATGACCAACAACCTTAAGGTTAGATGCGTAAATAGTACCATTATTGTAATATTTTAATTCCGCAGTAACTATCATATCAGGTAAGATATTATTAACATCATCCATTAGTACATTAGCCTCTACCTTAAATCTTGGAATAGATGATTCAATATAATATCTATTTACGTTAGTCTTTCTATTCATCTTCGCCTTAAAAATACCAACGATAAATGGATGTCCTCTTTCAATAATCTTATCAACTACTGCGATGTGCTCATCATTATCTAAAGGTAGGATAGATACAGTATCAGAATCATATAAATCATCGCCACCATAAATGTTAAATGATTTATCAATTCCTTCTACAAATGCTTTAACATTACCCTTTTCAGATACAGAGATTCTTGCAGGTACTGGAATAGTATAATAATCTCCTCTATATCCATTAATATGTCTAACCTCACCACTTTCTACATAATCATGTAGTAAACTCTTTAACTTAGCGAGTGACATATTAGTCTTTCTAGATAATTCATGAATTTCAGTATAGCCCTTTTTAATTAATGAAATTAAATCATCGCCTTCAATTTCATCCTCTAAATAAAAGCTACTTCTTTTCTTATTAATTTTATAAACATTACTCTTTTTAGTTAATCTAATTTTTTCTTCATCTAATAGCTCATCAAGTGCTATCTTTAGCTCATCATCGGATAAATTAGTTACATCCTTTAATAAGTCATATGACATTGATGATTCCTTTAGACTTTTAATTATTAAATTCTTATTATCCATATGATTCACCATCCTTTAAAAATAAAAAAATGAGATTTTGCAATCTCATTATCTAAAACTTGTATGTAATAATACAGATGTGATTACTAAAGCTACAAATATGATAGCTAAAGCAGCTGTAGCTCTTTGCATAAATAATTCAACACCACGAACCTTTTGTTCCTTGAATAATTCACTCTTTGAACCATTGAAGGCATCATTGATGTCATCCTTAGAGCTTTGTAACATAACAATAGTTATTAATAAAATTGCAAATATTGCAACGAATATATCAATTATGAACTTCATATATGAAACCTCCATTCCACACATAGACGAAATAATTATACATAAAATAACGATATAATTCAAGTGGATTTTGAATTTCTATCTAATCACTTCATAGATTAGCTTTATGCTATTCTTATTACTGCCGATTTTATATGAAGCCTTTACCTCTTCAATTACTGAAGATGTGTCATTTAAATCTGAATAAATTACTGCTAAAACATCTCCAACCTTAACCATATCACCAACCTTAACCTTTGATAATATACCCGTAGAATGATTTATTTTATCATTAATTTTTTCTCTACCAGCTCCTAAATGAGAGCTTGCAACACCTAAACCTAAAGCATTGATTGATTCTATATATCCTTCCTTATTAGCCTTAACCTCTAATTGCTTCTTAGCCAATTTAAATAATGAAGGATCATCAATATATTTAGGATTACCACCCTGAGCCTTAACGCATTCCTTAAACTTTAATAATGCCTTACCATTTTTAATTTGCTCATAGGCTAATTCCTTACCCATTTCAATGCTTGTTGCTAAATTAGCATCATAAATGATTTCACCAGCTAAATCAACACATAATTCTAAGAAATCCTTAGGTCCTTTATCATTTAAGGTATTGATTGCCTCAATTACCTCTAATGAATTACCAATAGCCTCACCTAGTGGCTCATCCATATTTGTGATAGTGGCAAAGGCAGTTCTTCCAAACTTATTTGCAAGCATGACCATTGTTGATGCCAACTTTTTAGCATCCTCAATATTTTTCATAAATGCGCCATTTCCAACCTTAACATCTAAAGAAATAATATCAGTACTTACTGCTAGCTTCTTTGACATAATAGATGCGGCAATTAATGGTATAGATTCAACAGTACCCGTAACATCTCTTAAAGCATAAAGTTTTTTATCAGCAGGTACCAAATCCATAGATTGTCCTATTATAGATATGCTAATATCATTTACCTGCTTAATAAAATCCTCAAACGGAATATTTGTTTTATATCCAGGAATAGATTCAAGCTTATCTAGTGTACCTCCAGTATGCCCTAAGCCTCTTCCACTCATCTTAGCAAATTTAATACCAAGTGATGCTAGGATTGGTCCTACAACTAATGTAGTCTTATCTCCAACTCCACCAGTTGAATGCTTATCTACCTTAATACCTGTAATTTGATTTAAATCAATTGTATCTCCTGATTTTATCATTGAATCAGTTAAATAGAATAATTCATCATCTGTCATTCCATTAAAATAGATTGCCATTAATAAGGCTGATGCTTGATATTCTTCAATATCACCTTTAACATAACCATTAATAAAATATTCAATTTCATCTTTATTTAATTCTAAACCATTTCTTTTTTTAATGATTATATCAACAATATGCATTACAATACCTCATATATTCCAAGTAAAGTTACTTTATATTCATTTTCCTTAACAAAGTTATGTAATAGCTTATTAAATCTATTTACATTCTTTCCTAAAGAACATTCTATATAGAAATTATAATTACCCATACCTGTTTTATCAGGTCTAGACAAGATAGATTTTAGATTTATATTTTCATCATGGAATCTTTTTAATATATCAAATAAGATACCAGGTCTATCTAATATTGATGTAATTACTAAAGATGCATCTACATCATTCTTATATTCAATATTAAATTCACCCTTATTATTTAAAACAAAGAATCTTGTTTCATTATTCTTACTATCTGAAATATGCTTTATTACTAAAGGATATTCCTTATCTAAGGCATGAATAGGAATAATAGCTCCATATCCCTTTTCTTCTTCCTTAAATCTAACTAGGCTTTCAATATTACTTTCAGTTTTAATAACACTAAAGCTTTGAGATGTAATAAAATCTAAGCATTGTCCATATGACTTAAATTGACAATATACTTCCTTTACATCTTCTATCTTAGAAACATTTGCCACAAAGGCAAAATCTATAGAAAGCTTTAATTGCTTTACTACATTCAATTTATTAGAAATCATCTTATCTAATGATTCTAATATAAATCCATCTAATGAATTCTCAAATGGGACAATGGCAATGGTATTATCATCAATTGCATTAATAGCCTTTATAATTGAAGGATAATAAATTGTTTCATATTCCTCATTAATACTATTTAAATAATTATCCTTAGCTACATCACTATAAGTACCCTTAGGACCTAAAACTGCTACCTTTTTCATAATATTCACCCTCATATAGTGGAACCATTAAATAATTGTCCCTAGAAAAATAATAAACACTTCTTTTCTTATCATCCTTTAAGCATCCATATTTATTATCATCTATTATTACTGCAGTATCCTCTTCAATTCCAAATGAATCTAAGGAATACTCCTTTATTACATCATTATAAAATATTAAATCCTCATTTTGATAATGTGGACATATAGATATATTTAATATTCCAAGACAATCTACCATCTTGTAATTATAGTTATGGAAATTATCAGAAAACATATCCTTATCTCCCATAGCTACCTTAGTATAAAGCATCGCACCAGCAGATGAACCAGCATAAATCTTATTTGAATCTAAATATTTATACAAAACCTTATCTAAATTATGCTTTTTAAATATATCTACTAAATCATCTGATACTCCACCACCAACATATAGTATGTCAGCCTTGTTCAATAGAGAGTCAAAATCATTAATGTTATCAAATGTTAAATTAATAATTTCACATTCTAAATTCTTCATTAGATTATGAAATTTATTAATAGATTTTTCAATGTCCTTAGTGGCATAAGGACAATATAGAATTATAGGATTCTTCTTATTTGTCATTTTAATTATTTCATTTTCAATATGATTCAAATTAGAATCCTTGCCCTTGCCGCCAATAAGTACAAAGCGAACCATCTTACTTCACCTTAGCTTCTAAACGATAGATTGGTCCAAGCTTAGACCATTTATCTTCAAATTCAGTAGTTATATTATCAGGATATTTTTCAGTATCCTTATGTAAATCCAATGAGATATGACTTAACTTAAATCCATTATTATTAAATGATTCTAAAGAATATTCAAATAATCCTCTATTATCAGTTTTAAAATGAATTTCACCTTCATCCTTTAATACATGCTTATATAAATCTAAGAATAAAGGAGATGTTAATCTTCTTTTAGCATGATGACTCTTAGGCCATGGATCTGAGAAATTTAAATAAATTCTATCAACCTCGTCATCAGCAAAATATGTTCCCAATACTGCAGCATCCATTACTGCAATTTTTAAATTAGGAATATCATCATTAATTATTTTTTCTAAGCATCTTAATAATACTGAATCAAATTTTTCAATTGCGATATAATTGATATCTGGATTTAATTTAGCAAGTGTAGACATAAATTGTCCCTTACCACATCCAATTTCAATATGTAGTGGATTGTTATTTCCAAATAACTCATTCCACTTTCCCTTATATAGTTCTGGTTCATTAATAAAATATTTATTATTATCAACCATTAATCTTTCTCTTGCGTTTTTAACCTTACGTAATCTCATGTTATTTTGCCAAATCCTTTATTGCTAAATAATAAACCATAATTGCATTTTTAAAGCTTTCTAAAGTCATATATTCATTTGAAATATGACATACATCCTCATCATATGGCATACAAGGACCAAAAGCAACTGCATTTGTCATTTCTCTTGCGTATGTACCACCACCAATAGTAATAGGCTCGCTATTATCATTAGTTACACTTCTATATGCCTTTAATAGCTTTTGAACAAGCTCTGATTCCTTGCTAACATAATGACGCTTAGAACCACTAACTATCTTATAGCTATATCCATATTTAGAAGTAATCTTTGATAATGCATTAGGAATTAATTCTAAGCATTCATCAAGTGGACATCTACAATTTACACCTAATCTAATCTTGCCATCCTTAATATCGGCAACTGCCATATTAGATGTTAAATCCTTCATTTCTTCATCATAAATATAATAATCCGCCTTCTTACCATGGTTATCCCATAAATAGAATTCATCAATAAATTTAGCTAATTTAGAATTGCTATTTTTAGATAAGAAATCAAATAAGATATATATTGCATTTAAGCCATTATCTGGTGCCATTGCATGTGATGCAATACCATATGCAATATATTTATCATCAACTATTTCACCCTTATAATTATTTTCCTTTAAATAATTTAAGAATTCCTTCTTTAAATCTACCTTTAATGTCATTTCAGCTTTAGATGGAACAATATTATATCTTTCTCCAGCCTTTAAAGTAATAATAACATCATCACCTAAATTGCCTAAAATATCATAAGATAGCATTGCCTTTTCACCATAAATTAATGGGAATGAAGCATCTGGTGAGAAGGCCATTTTAGGCTCTCCTTCAATTCTTAGATATCTTTCCATACATCTAGAACCTGATTCCTCATCACATCCAGCAATTAATCTTATTTTCATATTAGGCTTAAAGCCTTCGTCTTTTAGCATCTTCATAGCTACATATGATGCAACTAGAGGGCCCTTATCATCAGTTGTTCCTCTTCCATACATCTTATCGCCATTAAATACTAGCTCAAATGGATTAGTCTTCCATTCATCCTTAACAACAGGAACAACATCTAAATGAGCTAAGATACCTAATGTATCACCACTACCAAATTCAACATATCCAGCATAGTTATCTACATTACCTACATTAAAGCCATCATTTTTCCCTTTTTCTAATAATGTCTCTAATGCCTTTTTATTTTCAATACCAAATGGTGCATCACTATTTTCCTTATATTCATCTAATACAGATGCACATTTGATTAATTTACCTAAAAATTCATATCCATAATCTAAATATGAATCTACTCTCTTTTCTAAATCCTTCATAAATAATCTCCCATATAAAGCAAAATAAATCACCAAGGGCGATTTATTCTGTAAAAGTTTTAAATTTCTTTACCTAATCCAAGTTGAACAATCTTATCAGCTATTGCCTTAACTGCCTCTTCCTCATCAGAGCCGTCAGCCTTAACCTCTACTACTGTACCACTATAAATACCTAATGACATAACACCCATAATAGACTTGAAGTCTACCTCTTTTTTAAGAGCACAAAGTGTGACATCAGATTTAAAACCCATTACTACATTTACAAGCGTTGTTGCAGGTCTTGCATGAATTCCTGTCTCACATGTTATTTTAAAAGTTTTCTTTACCATGTTTATACCCTCTCTTCTATCGCCTTAGTTACTAATTGACTATCTTCTCTGTATAATGTTTTAACCACATTACCAGTAATGAACACTCCACTTGTTGCAAGCTCCTTGATTTTGTCATTGTTTACTAAATCTAAATCATTGACCTCGATTGCAACTCTACCACCATTTTCGGTCTTAACCTCTTTGATGTTTTCCTTACCGCCAAAGGCTCCTATAAGCTCATTGATATATTCATCATCAATAACTACTTTTTTACCTTTGAATTTTTTTAAATAAATACATAATGCAATTAGGAGAATTACAACTACACCAGCAGCTATAATTGCTATTAATACACCAGGATTAATACTATTAACCAAAATAACCGCCTCCAAATCGCAATATACATTATTATTATAAATAATTATTAATAATTATTCAAGTAAATGCTTTCATAAACATAGATATTTTGAGAATATAAATAGAAACGTAGATTAAGTAACAAAGCATAGATATAGTGCTTATTATTAAACTTGGTATTATTTTAATTTAATTTTATTCTTCTTCATGAAAATGATCATATATTTCTATAGCTAAATTTTTAGGAATACCAATATTTTCTATATCCTCTATAGATGCATTTTTAACATTGTCTATAGTAGTAAATTTCTCTATTAATAATTCCTTTCTCTTAGGACCTAATCCCTTAATATCATCTAGCTGAGATTTAAAAAATCCCTTAGCCTTATTACTTCTAAAGAATGATATAGCAAAATCATGTACTCTTTGAGATATATCTGCTAGCAATAAATATATATCTGAGTTCTTATCAATCTTAATATATTCTTCATTAAAGAATAGAATTGTAGCCTTATGATGATCATCCTTTTGAATACCTAAAATAGGTATTTCAAGACCTAATGATGTTATTACATCTAGTGCGGCATGAACCTGGATTTCACCACCATCCATAACAATTAAATCAGGCATAGGTGAATCTTCCATTAATAATCTAAAATATCTTCTATAAATTACTTCCTTCATAGATGCGTAATCATTCGCACCCTCTACTGTCTTAATATGATATTTTCTAAATTCTTTAGGTGCTGCCTTACCATTGATATAGCATACCATCGCTGATACAGGATATTCACCAAATAAATTTGAATTATCAAATGCTTCTATTCTTCTTGGTGTATTAATATTTAATAATTCACCTAAGGATTCAATAGTTTCCTTCTTCTTTAATACAGTATTCTTATAAATATTTCTCTTATTCTCTAAATTAAATTTGGCATTATACAATGCCATATCTAATAATTCCTTTTTCTTACCAAGCTTTACATCAACTACCTTAACATCTAAGGCTTCCTCTAATAATTCTAAATCAATACCTATAACACAAATTTCATTTGGTTTAGTATTAGATTCATAAAATTGAGTAATATATGATAAAACATCATTTTCTAAATCAAAGCCATTAATGATAGTTTGATGGTTTTGAACTATAGAACCGAGTCTTGTGATTATGATATTTATAGAAATATCTCCATCATTTTCATAAATACCAATATAATCTCTAGATGTTAAATCATTAATTGTAATCTTTTGCCTTTTAACAGTATTATTAATATCATTAATTAAATCTCTATATTCAATAGCTCTTTCAAAATCCATAGACTCAGAAGCCAAATTCATTTTTTCTTCTAATTCTTTTACTATATTATCTGAATCACCATTTAAGAATTTAGCTATTTCAGATTTATATTCTGTATAATCAAAGCTCTCCTTATTAATACATGGAGCAAGACATTGATGCATATGATAATATAAGCATTCCTTTTCTGGAATTCTATAGCATTTTCTTAATGGATATAATCTATTTAATAAATCACATGTAGCACGTGCTGCCTTAACATTAGGATAAGGTCCAAAATACCTAGCAAATCCTTTTTTCTTTTGCTCTCTTGTTACTAAAAGACGAGGATGCTTCTCATTTGTAAGTGCAATATATGGATATGTCTTATCATCAGTAAGACTAATATTATATTTAGGGTCATATTCCTTAATTAAATTTAATTCTAATACAAAGGCCTCAAGCTCAGATTCTGTAATTACATAAGTAAAATCACAAATCTCAGAAACTAGTCTAGTGGTTTTAGCGTTATGAGCTCCATGAAAATAGCTTCTAACTCTATTTTTTAGATTCTTTGCTTTACCAACATAGATAATATTCCCATCCTTATCTCTCATTTGATAAGAGCCTGGCTTATCTGGAAGCAATGCTAATTTTTCTTCTATTATTCCCATATATCACACCTCCTTTACATACACAAAAAGTATATCATATTTTAAAAGAAAACACCTAGCATTTATTTGCTAGATGTTATCTTCTTTTTTCTCCAGTTTCAGCGTAGTGTCTTTCTTTATCCTTATACATCATTTCATCTGATTTTTTAACCATATCATCAATATCCTTATTTTGATCTAGACTATGGCAATATCCAATAGATACTGTATATTCCGTTTCAGACACATTCTTTCTTATAACTGATATTAATCTTAATAATTCATCCTCTGATGTTTTCTTACAAACAATAATGAATTCATCTCCACCAGTTCTATAAGCAGGCTGCTTATATCTTGCTGATTTCATTAAACATGAAGCTACTGTGGATATTGCCTCATCTCCAGCAATATGACCTAATGTATCATTAATCTTTTTTAATCCATTCATATCGATAGATATGATAGCTGTAATATCCTTATAATTATTTGTTATATAAGAATAATAAGCCTGACGATTTAGAAGACCTGTTAAAGCATCCTTTTTAGTTAATTGTAATATCATAAAAACATAATATACAAATAGGGCAATGCCTACGATTGTACAGAATATTTTTGAAAATTCTTTGCCAATTATAAGTGGGAAAAATAAGCTAGTACCTAAAGAAAGTGCTAAGAATATAATAGGAATTATTTCAGTAGGTTGCTTATTGCTTTGCATAATCAATACATAGATAAGCCATACAGTATATATACCAACTCCTATATAAGGTAAATATCCTAAGAAGCCACGAACTAATGTACCATTATCATCAATACTAAATACTATTCCTGTAAATATTGATATGAAATTTATTAAAGCTAATGCTATGGCAGGTATTACAACATACCAACGAGATTTTTTAACTAGTGCTAAAAGTAATAAAGAAATGATAATTGGAGCGGCACTATATCTTATAGCAACCAATACTACTCTTAAATTATGTAGCTTATTTATATCACCTAAATAGAATTCAAAAAATACACTAATTGATAACGCAAAAACAACTCCAATTAATACATACATTCTTCTTATTGTTTTCTTATTTAAAAATACTGTAATCGTTAGCATAATTACAAAAGCAATTAATATTAATATTAAAGGCCAATTTTGTAATAAATATTCTTTTAAAATATCCAAATTACACCATCTCCAATAAATCCAACATTTAAAAACATTATAACACATTTTACTTATATAGTAAATTTAAAATGGATGCTTAAGCATCCACTATCAGTTGTAAAATTTAAATTGACAGTAATATACAAAGGGTTATAGGGGAATGTGTCCCCTAATAAGCGTAGCGTTATTCTTAAACCCTTAAGGGTTCGCCCATTCAAAAATAGAAAAGACATATCATTTAGTCTATAA
>JAFSJY010000026.1 GCA_017449215.1 Acholeplasmatales bacterium
TGTATTGTAAGATATAAGAAGAAAGATGGCTATGATACATATTTCCAAACAGGAACTGATGAGCATGGTCAAAAAATTGAACAAAAGGCTATTAAGGCAGGAACAACTCCAAAGGCTCATGTAGATAAGGTATCTAAAGAATTAAGAGATACATATGACATGATGAATGTAAAATATGATCATTTTATTCGTACAACTGATAAAGATCATGAAGAGATTGTTGCCCAGGCTTTTGAAAAGATGTTAGCCAAAGGCGATATCTACAAAGGAAAATATGAAGGATATTACTGTGTAGATTGTGAATCTTATTTTACTGAAAAAGATTTAGTTGATGGATGCTGCCCAGATTGTGGAGCTAAAGTAACTAAAAATAGTGAAGAATGTTATTTCTTAAAGCTTGAACCATATAGACAAAGATTATTAAATTATATCAATGATAATCCAAAATTCATTGAGCCAGAGTCAAGAAAGAATGAAATGATTAATAATTTCTTAAAAAATCCAATTCCTGATCTTTGTGTATCTAGAACATCATATAAGTGGGGTATTCCTGTTATATCTGATCCTAAGCATGTAATCTATGTTTGGATAGATGCCCTAATGAATTATGTTACTGGACTTGGTTATGACGTTAATGGTAATCATGGAGATTTATATAAAAAATATTGGCCATGTGATGTTCATCTAATTGGTAAAGATATTTTAAGATTCCATACTATTTATTGGCCAATTATGTTAATGTCTTTAGATATGCCACTACCTAAACAAGTATTTGGTCATCCATGGATTTTAACAAATCATAATAAGATGTCAAAATCTAAAAATAATGTATTATATACAGATGATTTAACATCATATTTTGGTGTTGATGCTGTAAGATATTATGTATTACATGAAATTCCATTTGCACAAGATGGTAATATTACATATGAACTTGTATGTGAAAGAACAAATTCAGATTTAGCTAATACATATGGTAATTTAGTTAATAGAACTATCGCAATGGTTAAAAAGTATTTTGGAGATGCTAAAATAACAAAGGGTACTAAGACAGAATTTGATGATGAATTAGCTAATGTTATTAATGAATCTGTTAAGAAATATAAAGAATTAATGGATCAATTTAGAGTTGCTGATGCATTAGAAGAAGCAATGAAATTATTAAGACAAGCTAATAAATACATTGATGAAACAGCACCTTGGGCATTAGCTAAGGATGAATCTAAGAAAGATGTATTAATGAATGTTTTATATAATTTATTAGAATCAATTAGAATTGGTTCAGTATTATTAGAACCAGCAATTCCTGATACAGCAAATAAGGTATATACAGCACTAAATACTAAGAATACTGATTTTAGTAGTTTATCATTTGGTTTAGAAAAAGATTATTTAGTTTCTAAATGTGATGTATTATTCCAAAGATTAGATGTTAATGAAATTATGGAAAAGACTAATTGTAATAAAATAGCTACTGCACATAATAGTAATGATAATGCAGAAACAGTAATAATGAACATTATTAGGGGTACAGGTACATCAGGATTAAAAGGAATTGAACCAATAAGAGATAATAA
>JAFSJY010000027.1 GCA_017449215.1 Acholeplasmatales bacterium
ACCTAATCTAATTGCTGCTCGATTCTTATTACCATTAGTATCTACCAACTTTTTAATTACTTCATAAATTGATTTTTCTTTCATGTTTAAATCCACACGCTTCATCGTTACCACCTCAAGATGATTATAAAATGTGAAGCTCGAATTCCCTAGGGAATTGTATTCCTTTCTTTTTTTCTTTTGTTTATATGGGGACACATTCCCCATACCCTTTGGGAACTAATCAAAAGTTAATCAATAAGATTTTATTAAAAGTTAATCATATATTTAATATTTAAATTGTAAAATTTGTTGCAAGTGACGAATTGTTATGATATAATCATAGAGCATTTCGTCATAGAAATGTCCTTGGTTAGACACCTAGTTCTAACCCATAGACCATAAGGAGGTAGAAATATGAAGAATTATGAAGTAATGTTCATCCTTCGTTCTAACTTAGACCAAGACGCTATTAAGGCTGAAATCGAAAACACTAAGAAGATTTTCGAGAACAATGGTTCTAAGGTTACAGAAGTTAAGGAGTGGGGCTTTAGAGAGCTTGCTTACGAAATTGCTAATAACAAGAGAGGTTATTATGTAGTATTCGATGTTGAAGCTACTAAGGAAGCTGTTAATGAATTCAATCGTATCGCTGGATATAGCGAAACTATTATTCGTTCAATCGTAATCGTTAAGGGCGAATAATTAGGAGGAACTATATGAATCGTGTTTCATTAATAGGAAGAATCACAAGAGATCCTGAGATTAGATATTCTCAAAATGGATCAGCATTCTTAATGTTTACAATTGCTGTAAATAGAAATCAAAGAGATGCTAACGGTCAAACTGTTGCTGATTTCATCAGTGTAACAGCATTCGGTCAACAGGCTGAATTCATTGGCCGTTATGTAAAGAAGGGTTTCTTATTAGCAGTAGCAGGAAGAATCCAGACTAGAAATTATCAAGGTCAAGATGGACAAACTCATTATGTAACTGAGGTTGTTGCTGAGCAAGTAGAGAATTTAACTCCTAGAGATCAAAATGCTGCTCCTCAGGCTGGATTTGTAAACAATCAGCCAAGACAGCAAGGTGGATATAACAATCCATCATATGGTGCTCAAAATAATGGATATTCAAATCCATCTTATCAAAGACAAGAGCAACCAGCAAATGAAGCTCCTGAATCATTTAATGTTCAGGTTGCAGATGATGATTTACCATTCTAAAAAAGGAGGAACGTATTATGCAAAATAATAGAAGAAATGATCGTGAAAGACGCGGTCGTAAGAAAGTATGTTATTTTACAGCTAACCATATCGAGTACATTGATTACAAGGATGTTGACACTTTAAGAAAGTTCGTTACTGATAGAGGCAAAATCTTACCTCGTCGTGTAACTGGTACATCTGCTAAGTATCAAAGAAAGCTTGCTATCGCTATTAAGAGAGCAAGACATATGGCTTTATTACCATTCGTTAAGGACTAGTAATAATTTGTGAAGTGACACGTTCACTCGCAAGAAAATGACATAAAACATAAATATGGAATGACCTTGTCAATTTGGCAGGGTCTTTTATTTTTGTTGAACGTTTCACGATATCGTGATATAATGAATATGGAGGAAATAGAATATTCCAACAATAGCATTATTCTATGGTATTATTATCCAAATGTATTTCTTGAGTTCTGAGCATAATCCTCCACATATTCATGCAATCTATAATGATCATAGGGCAACGTATTCATTAATAGACATGACTAAAATCAATGGAGATCTTCCTGTTAAGGCAGAAAAGTTAGTTTTAGAGTGGATGAATCTTCATATCGATGAGTTGCGTGAAATGTGGGATAGTCAGTCATTTAAGAGAATTGAGCCATTAGAATAGGAGGTGGATGCAGTGAAATATATTTTTCATCCAGTAAGGACAGTTACAGCTTTAGATAATTATATGTTATTTGTTGAATTTTGTGAGGGTGTATCAAAAATATATGATATTAAACCATTATTTGAACGAATACCTATTTTTAATGAATTAAAAGAGAATAATTTATTTTATAATGTGCGTGTAGATGTTGGAGGCTATGGTATTATCTGGAATGATAAAATAGATTTAGCTGCAGAAGAACTTTATTATAATGGTACTATTGTTCCATCTAGATTTGACGGCATTATGGCACTTGGTGACGCTGCTGAATTTTGGAATATAGATGATTCTACATTACGTCACGCCATAAGAAATGGAAAATTTAAGTGTGGAAGAGACATTACTAAATTTGGAAAGCAATGGGTAATAACCATAGAAGCAATGGTTCGCGAATACGGCGAGCCAAAGCAATAGTTGCTATTTGAGAAAATTATTATATATTCGGCAAATAATGATGAATTTTACATAGATTTTTATAAAAGAGTGAATAATATGGAAAATATAGAAGAATTAGAATTGCTTAAGATGTTAGATGAAGCTGAAGAAGATGTTAGAAATGGAAGAGTATCATCAATTGAAAGTACATTCGATGAGATTAGAAAGAAATTAAATACATTTGACTCTACAAAAATAATTAATAATAAGAAGTATATGAGAATTCAAGGAGAAGAATTAGCATATAAAACAAAAAAACCAGTAGGTGTATTTGTGTTAACTTGGAGAAGAGTAAGAAATGGCATTTATTCAGAAGAAGATAAAAATACATATTTAGAAGTAGATAAATGGTTTAAAGAGAATTTACCAGAGCCACCTTTTTATGGGGATAATAATGATAATCCATTAGGTGCGACTACTTGGTTTAAAACAAATAATTCTAGTGTAATGATTGAACATCTTAAACCATTACTAGATTTATTAGATAAATATAATGTTCCATATGAAATAGCTTATTCTGACAATCCAGGTAAGGTTATATATGAGGATGATTATCAAATTGGTGTTATAGATTACGACAAATAAACTTGCGAGCTTGCTCTGGCATCTGTGCAACATCGAGTTATGGTGGTATACAAATTTTGTGAAGTGACACAATCGCTCGCAAGAAAATGACATAAAACATAAGTATGAATGACCTTGTCAATTTTGACAGGGTCTTTTATTTAGTTGACAAAAAATGATATGTACGTTATAATGTACATAGAGGTGATGTGTATGCAAAACACTAATATTACAACTGCAAGAAGTGAATTATTTAAATTAGCATCTTCATGTATAAAATATAATAATGTAATTAATATTAATACTAAAGAAGGAAATGTTATTATGCTTAGTGAAGAAGACTATAATTCTTTAATAGAGTCACTTTATCTTGCTGGAATTCCTGGTATGTATGAAAGTATTGTTAAAGGAGCAAATACACCTATTGAAGAGTGTGTAAAAGTAGAATGGAAATAGTATTTACTAAACAAGCGGCAAAAGATTTTGAAAAAATAAAAGGTAATCCAATATTACTAAAAAAAGTAAGATCACTTTTAGAATTAATTGAAGTTAATCCATTTACTAATCCACCTTCATATGAAAAATTAGTTGGTATTGAAAATACTTATTCGAGAAGAATCAATATTCAGCATAGACTAGTTTATCAAGTATTAACCGACATTAATACAATAAAAATAATTAGGATGTGGACTCATTATGAATAGTAATTTATGGTTGGGTTAGAATATTGCAGAAAAAGCGTAAGTATATTATGAGATTATTATTTGAAATAGATTTAAAGGATTATGATAAAAAAGGTAAAGCATTTATAAGACCATCTGCTAGAGCGATTATTATAAAGGATAATAAAGTATATATGGTTCATAGCTTAGTTTATGATTATTATAAATTTCCAGGTGGTGGAATAGAAAAGAATGAATCCAATATAGATGCTTTAATAAGAGAAACAGCGGAAGAAGCAGGACTTGTAGTAATAAAGGATTCTATTAAAGAATATGGATATGTACATAGAATTCAAAAATCAGATCATGAAGGCATTTCTATGTTCATACAGGATAATTATTATTATCTTTGTGATGTAGAAGAAAATAGAATTAATCAAAAGTTAGATGATTATGAAGATTTTGAAAAATTCACATTAGAATTAATAGAACCTAAAATAGCTATTAATACTAATAGATATTCTAATCATGGTCCTAAGGATCTAAATATGCTAGAGCGTGAAGCTAAAGTATTAGAATTATTATTTAAAGAAGGATATTTAAATTAGACTTTGTCAAATGATAAGGTCTTTTCTTTTTGACCGAATACATTCATAAAATAACCGAATACCTCAAATCCATTTTATTTATTATTTATATACATATAATGAAGGCTGAGGTGAGAAAATTGGAAATTATTAAAGTAAATAATGTAAGTAAATATTATAAGCAGTTAAGAGCTTTAAATAATGTGTCATTAAGCATTAATGATGGTGAGCTATATGGTTTACTTGGAGTTAATGGTGCTGGTAAAACAACATTACTTAAAATCTTATCTGGTTTAACTAAGATGTCTAGTGGTGAATTTATAGTATCTGGATATAACCAAAATCAAATGGATGAAATAAAGAGAATAATTGATATATCTCCACAAGAAACAGCAGTTGCCAAAAATTTAACTGTATTAGAGAATTTGAAATTCTTTCAAGATTTATATGACAAAAAGGATGATGAATACTTAAATCAAATCATAAATGATTTAGGCTTAAGTGATGTAGTTAAGCAAAGGGCTAAAACATTATCTGGTGGTTATCAAAGAAGATTATCAATTGCCCTAGGATTAATATCTAAGCCTAAAATCTTATTACTTGATGAACCTACATTAGGATTAGATGTTCTAGCAAGAAGAGATTTATGGAAGATTATTAATAAATTTAAAGGTAAGATAACTATTATATTAACATCACATTATTTAGAAGAAATAGAAGCCTTATGTGATAGAGTAGCTATTATGTCTAAG
Source organism: Acholeplasmatales bacterium (assembly GCA_017449215.1). Lineage (GTDB taxonomy): Bacteria > Bacillota_I > Bacilli_A > Acholeplasmatales > Anaeroplasmataceae > Anaeroplasma. The sequence goes on from JAFSJY010000027.1 coordinate 4,905, forward strand.
GGTGATTTATTAATTGAAGGTACAATTGATGAAATAAAAGAAAAGACAAATGAGACCTCATTTGAGGAAGCATTTGTAAAGATTGTAGGAGGTATAGATTAATGAAGACTTTAACATTTATGAAAAGAAACCTAAAAGAAATGACAAGAGATCCTTTAATTTATATCTTTTGTGCAGGATTTCCAATTTTCATGGTTTTAATGTTTCAGATAATTTTAAAATACACTGGTGAAAATACTCCTATATTTGAGGTTAAGAGCTTAATACCTGGTATCATGATGTTTTCGTATTCTATGTTAATGCTAATAGCTGCGTTATTAATATCTAAGGATAAGACTAGTTCTTTTTTGAAAAGATTATATACATCTCCTATGAAAAGCCATAATTATATAATTGGATATTTTGTTCCATTTATGATTGTAGGATTAGTCCAATCTATTATTTGTATAATATTAGGCTATATCTTTGGGGCAACATCAGGTAGTGGTTTTGTTCCATTTGGTGAAAGCTTATTATTAATATTAGAAATGTTACCAATGATGTTTATTAATATTTTTATTGGTATGATATTGGCAACATTATTGAACGAAAAATCAGCCCCTGCAGTAACGTCTATATTTATTTCGTTAAGTGGAATAATTGGTGGAGCTTGGATGCCACTTGAGACAATGGGTGATTTTGAGAAGGTTGCTGAATGCTTACCTTTCTACCCTTCGGTATATTTAGGTAGAATAATTACAAATGCGACTCATACGGTACCTGATAGCTTAGGTAATCCAGTTTATTATTCATTTAGTGATAGAGGATTGATGTTTTTATTAATCTTACTTGGATATTTAACTATATTTGGAGCATTAACAGTTCTATTCTTTAACAAAAGATTAAAAAACGACTGCTAGTATTGTATAATTACTCATAGGAGGTAATTCCTATGAAATGCTATACTTATATTGAAAATACTGAAGAAGAGAAAGTACTAATATATGCTAAGGAAAGAACTAAGCTAGTTAATGAGATAGAATCCTTAGTAATATCATCTGATATTGATTTAACAGGTACCTATAATAACGAAATAGTAAAGATTAATATAAATGATGTTTCATGCTTCATATCTGAAAATAATAAAGTCTTTGCCTTAATAAATGATAAGAAATATCAAATAAGACAAAGACTATATCAAATAGAAGAAATGAATATAAATACATTTATTAAAATAAATCAATCTTGTTTAGCTAATAAAACTAAGATAAAGAGATTTGAGTCTACAATTGGTGGTTCATTAAAGGTTATATTTAAAAATGGATATATAGATTATATATCTAGAAGAGAATTAAAAAATGTTAAGCAAAGGATGGGTTTATAATATGAATTGTTATGTAAAAGAATTCTTAAAAAGAGGCTTAATGTTTGGTGGCTTTGGCCCTATAGTTGCAGGTATTGTATATTTAATACTTGAAATATCTAGTGTTGATTTAAAGCTAACAGGATTAAATGTATTTTCAGCTATTTTAACAACATATGTTATAGCATTTATACAAGCAGGAAGTGGCGTATTTAATCAAATAGAGACTTGGCCTAAGGTTAAAAGCTTATTCTTCCAAATGACATCTATATATGTTGTATATATGGGTGGCTACTTAATTAATAATTGGATTCCATTTAAAGTAGAAGTAATTATTATATTTACTTGTGTTTTTGTAGCAACATATTTATCTATATGGTTAACTGTATATTTTGTTACAAAGAATATATCAAAGAAACTAAATGAAAAATTAAATAAGGAATTAGAAAAAGAATAACGAAATGACCTTGTCAGAAATGATAAGGTTTTTCCTTTTTTATTACAGATATATGTTCAATATTAAACGATTAATAAAAAACTTATATACATACAAATATATGTAATGTATAATTAATTTTGAATTTTTACATTGTAATTATTATGAAGAGGTATTGAAATGAGAGAAATTAAATTAAGAATAGATCAAAGATTTAATGTTAGAATATTATTGTTAGAATATTTAAGAGCTCATAACATCGGCGAATTTTATGAAAAAAATATAAAGGCTGAGGATAAAACTATAACTGTATTTGCTTATGAAACAGTTTATACGAAGACTGCTTTTTATGGTGGAAGAGGAATCCATTATGACGTTACCGCGACAATAACACTTATAGTATCTGAAAAGAGAGATTCCACAGCTGTAGCGTTTATCCTTCCATCAGATGCTCCAAATGATGCATTAAATGCATTTGATTTAAAACTAAAGGATAATGGTTTTAGATATATTTAATTAAAAATTGCTAAATTGATGCCCATAAAATCACGTAAATGCTATAGGATGCATATTTTGAAAGTGAAATGACACAAGGTGTATTCGAGGCTGTTGCTATGGATGCTATCGAAAGTGCTTATTGTGCAATGGGTAGAGCTGGTAAGGCAGGAGAATTAGATGGTGATGTTCCCTACTTTGCTATTGATGCTTCAAGCTATACTACTAGTCAATTATTAGTTGATGGTGGCTGGACTACTATTTAATTCATTGAAGGTAGGATTCACTCCTACCTTTTTTCGTTTTATGATAAAATGTAAATAGATTAATGAATGGAGCTTTTTATATGAGAGTATTTGTAGTTGAACCAATTTCTGAAAGTTTTAAGAATAAATTAAAATCAACATTTGAAATAACAAGCGATATAACAACATGTGATGTAGCTATTATTAGAAATATGGAATTAAATAAGAAAGTATTAGATAGTGCAAAGAATTTAAAATTAATTGCAGTATATGGCACTGGCTATAATATGATTGATTTAGAATATGCTAAGAAATTAGGTATTAAGGTATTTAATACACCAGGCTTAAATAAGAATGCTGTATCTGAATTAACAATTGGATTAATGCTAGATATTTCAAGAAATATATCTAAATCTATAGGAACTAAAGAATTAGGATCAAATTCATTGATGGGCTTTGAAATTAGAAATAAAACAGTTGGTTTTATTGGATTAGGTAATATATCTATTAATACAGCAAAAATCTTGCATGATGGATTTAATATGAATATATTAGGCTTTAATAGACATAAGAAGAATATATCGTATATTAAGGAAGTAGAATTAGATTATTTACTTAAGAATAGTGATTATATAATTATTGGTCTTGCCTTATACGAAGAAACTAAGAATTTTATAAATATAGATTTATTTAATAAAATGGATAAAAAACCATATGTTATAAATCCATCTAGAGGAATGCTAGTTAATAATGACGATTTATTATATGCATTAAAAAATAATCTAATTAAGGGATACGCTACTGATGTATTTTATCCTGAACCTATTGATGATAATAATCCATTATTAAAGGAAAATGTAATTATATTACCTCATATAGGAGCTTGTACAGAGGAAGCTCATGAATTAGTATCAAATGCTATTTATGATAACTTTATTAGATTCATTAATAATGAGGAATTAAATAATTTATTATAAGTATTTATTGGTGCTAATATCCTAAAATGAACATTTTGTTGGTTGTTAGTTTGAAATTATTGAAATAAAACTATAATAGTTTTATTATATAAGTAAAGTTGGTGATATTTATGACTGATGAAACTAAAGATTTAGAGATTATAGATGAAAAGCATGAAGCTAATGGAATTGAGAATGAAACATTAGAAGAAGCTAAAAAGGAAGTAGAAGAAATTGAGGCTAATCCTAATCAATTATCTAAAAAAGAAAAGAAGAAATTAAAAAGAGAAGAAAAATTAAAAAAGAAATTTTTCTTTGAACAGGATATTAAATATAGAGGCCCATTATCTTATAGATATTTAAGAGTAATAGCGTGGGCATCTATTGCGATTACACAAGCATTAACTGTTAATAATGTATCTGGATTATTGTTAGAAAAGCCATTATTTAGTGGTGCTTTTGAAGTTGTTTTAATGTTGCTTTCTGCACTTTCAGTTCCATTATTTATAATAGCTACATTCTCAACAATACTAAATAGAAGTAAGCCAATTAAAAATGTAATTATATTTTATTTAGCTGCCTATCTAGGCTTTGCTTTAGCAATTATAATTGTTTATTATAGATATGTTAATGGCTTATTAATATCACTTGGTCTTGATAATGAAACTATTAAATCAGTTTCTATAGGACTTGGTAATAAGCTAGAAATAAATGTATTTTCTGATTTATTTGCTTTATCTATTTTTTATTTCTTTATTATGTATACTCCTAAAAAGAGATTCCAAGGTAATAAGATAATTATATTTAGATTATTTTCTTTAATACCTTTAGTAGTCGCTTTCGTTTCATATTTAATAAAGGTATTTGCTAATTTTGGATATTATAATATCCCATTTGCTTTTAATCCGTTTTTAACAACAAAATCACCTTTTATTTATGTTCTATTTATTGCGTTAGTATTTTGGCTAAAGAAAAGAGAAAGAAAATATTTATCATTAGGTGGTACTAAGCAAGAATATTTACAATTTGAAAAAACAAATAGGAATTCATTATCTTTTTCTATTTTTACTTCAATAACTTGTCTTGTTATTTCAATCGTTGATTTAGTCTTATTTGTAATAATCTTTATATTTGGTGGTGAGCTCGGAGAGACTTATGCAACAATGCTTCAATTTGGTGAATGTAGTGGTCTATTCATAGCTATACCTATTTTAATGCTATTCTCATATTCAAGAAGACATAAGGCTTCTAGTACTGATATTATAATTGTATTATCTGGTATTGGTATGATTGCCTTTGCATATATTGAAACAATTTATGAGATTATTATTGCCGTTACTCAAGGTAGTTAGGATGTGATATTTTGAGACGTGAGTTATATCAAGAACTAGGTCTATTAAAAAAATATTATGATGTAGATGAGGAAGAAAGAACTGTAAGAATTCCTTTAATATTTGATCATGCAGAGGATTTAATAGATTTAGGTGTTGAAAGAAAAGAAAACTACCCAATTAAAAATGAGGCAATGGTTGATATAGTTGAAAAGATAAAAACTATTCCACCAGCATTTAAAATTAAATTAGAATTAAAAATAAATGATTATGGTGATTATGATCCAGAATTGTTATTTGATAGTGTTAATGATTATTTAGAATTAAATCATTATTCAATTATTAGAGAAAAGAAGTTTTTCCTTATTCAAGCTGTTATTTTATTAGCTATTGGTATATCTATTTTAGTGTTTAATGGATTTGCTAAAGCATCACTTGTAAGTGAAAATAGTGTAATACCTGAGGTATTAGATATTATGGCTTGGGTATTTGTATGGCAAGCTACAACTGTAGCCTTCCTTACAAAATCAGAATTTCAGGTTAATTCAAGTAGAATTAAAATAAGAGTTAAATCAATTGCCCTTTTAGATAAGGATTCTAAGGTATTAAAATATGAGGAAACATTTGATAAGTTTAAGGAATGGGCTGGAAATAAAAAGCTAGAAGTTTTATCAAGAGCTTGTCTATTATTCTCTGGTGGTGCCCTATTAGTAAGTGGTGCTATGAGTATGGTTTCCGCATTTAGTGACTTAGTTACATTAGATGGTGTTGAATTTTCATATATGATTGTTACTTTTGTAGTAATGGTTATAGTTGCTTTAGTAGAAATTCTAATTGCGGTATCTGCATTATCAAGCTATAACGGAAGAGGGCCTTTTTCTAAAAAGGCTAGATTTGTTTTCCTTCCACTTATGGTTTTAATATTATCAATTGAAACATATTTAATGATTATTGTAGCAGCTGATATAACATATTATTTTTCATACTTAATCGCTATGGTAGCATCACTTGGTTATATTATTGGAGTTATTTTATCAATTAAATTAAATGTAAAAACTAAGGAAAATAAAGAATTGTAATTATTGGTTATGGAGTAAATATGGGAAGTAGTTATGAAAAGTTAAAATATAATCAATATTTTATTGATACATCAGGTGATATTAATAATACTGGTAAGGCTACCTTTAAGATAGAATATAAAAGCATTAATTATGAATATAAAGGTGTATTAACACATGCTAATTATTTAGTTAGATATGATGATAAAAGAAATGTAATACAAGTTCATTTTGAAGGAACAAAGGATGTGCCTGATTGGGTTACAAATATTATATTTCAGCCAAAGTATTATAAATCATTTACATGGAATAATAAAAAGATTACATTAAAGGTTCATAAGGCTTGGGCAGCTATGTATAAGGTAATGAAGGATTTCGTAAGAAAGGAAGTAACTGATTTACTAAATATACATAAGGAGGCTGAAATAGAGGTTATAGGTTGGTCCCTAGGTAGTGGACAGGCAATGCTTTGTGCTCAGGATTTAAATTATAATTTTGGCATTAAGGCTCACCTATATACCTATGGCTCTGTAAATTTATTTAAAACAAATATATTTAACAGAAGAAAAACATTAAAGTATTTAAGAAGTACTGTTAAGGATTATCATATATTTTGTAATAGAAATGATATAGTAACATATTTAGTACCTAGAATATTTGGATTTGTTAAATTTAATAGATTAAATATAAAGGGTAAATTAAATATCTTTAAAATGTTTAGAGTATTAAAAAATCATTTCATTTATGACCAAGAATCATTATATGAATCTATTTATAGGAAAGAATTAAAAAGTTAAAGACCTAGAGGTCTTTTTCTTTTAATCTATTGTGATATACTAATAGGTGAGATTATCGATTGGAGAATTAAATATGATTAAAAGAATATATTTAAACAGAAATTGGGATTTTAATAATGAAAAGGTAGATATACCTCATACTGTACGTGAAATCCCGTATAATTATTGTAATGAGGATGATTATCAGGGTGAATTTATTTATGAAAATATAATTCATATAGATAGTGAATATATTAATAAAAATCTTATATTAACATTTGAAGGAGTAGCTCATTATTCAGAGGTTTATATTAATGAAAAATTAGTAATTACAAACAGCTGTGGATATAATAGCTTTAATGTAAATATTAAGGATTATGTTAATGTAGGCGATAATAAAATTAAGGTATTAGTTAACTCTAAGGAGGACTTAAATATTCCTCCATTTGGAAATGTTATTGATTATTTAACATATGGAGGAATATATAGAGATGTATATTTAGATATATGTGATGACAATTATGTAAAGGATTGCTTCATTAAGCCTAAATGTGAAAGTGGTATTTGGAGTATTGATTTAGATATTGAATTAAATAAAAATAGTGAATATTTAATTGAAATCTATTTTAAGGATGAATTAGTAATTAAGAATAAATATGATAAGAATAACATAAATATCGTATTTAATAATCCTAAATTATGGGATATAGATAATCCAAATTTATATAAGCTAAAAATTATTATTAATGATGATATTTATGAAGAAGAATTTGGGTTAAGAACTGTCTTATTTAAAAAGGATGGATTCTATTTAAATAATAAGAAGGTAAAAATATTAGGATTAAATAGACATCAAGCATTTCCATATGTAGGATATGCAATGCCTAAGTCTATGCAGGAATTTGATGCCTATGTATTAAAGAATGAATTATGTGTTAACGCTGTTAGAACATCACATTATATGCAAAGTAAATATTTTATTTCTATGTGTGATAAATTAGGCTTATTAGTATATACTGAAACCCCAGGATGGCAATATTTAGGAGATGAGAAGTGGAAGAACCAGGTCTTAGAAAATACTAAGAATATGGTGCTTCAATATAGAAATCATCCATCTATTATTTTATGGGGTGCTAGAATAAATGAATCAGTTGATGATCATGATTTATATATTAAAACTAATAAGATTATTCATGATTTAGATCCAACTAGACAAACTGGTGGAGTTAGATGCTACCAAAAGGGAGAAGAGCTAGAGGATGTTTATACATATAATGATTTTTATGATCCAAATGAGGTAAGAGGCTTATCAGAAAAGAAGAATGTATGTAGTAGTGATATTCCATATTTAGTATCTGAATTTAATGGTCATATGCATCCAACTAAAATGTATGATAGAGAGGATGTAAGAGTAAATCAAGCATTAAGAATTTGTAAGGGTATGAATGAATTCTATGGTGATGATGAAATAACAGGATTCTTTACTTGGTGCTTTGCAGATTACAATACTCATAAGGATTTTGGTAGTGGGGACAGAATATGCTATCATGGTGTTTTAGATATGTTTAGAAACCCTAAGCTAGCAAGCTATATTTATTCATCACAGGGTAAGAATAATTATTTTAATTTATCATCTGATTTAAATATTGGTGATTATGATGCTAGTATGATTGATAAGATATATGCATTTACAAATGCTGATAAAATAAACCTTTATCGTAATGGAGAATTAATAAAGGTTTATGATGATAAGAATAGAGTATATAATAATATTCCAAATAGCCCAATATTAATAGATGATTTTGTTGGTAATTTATTAGTTAAGAATGAAGGATATGATGAGAAGACCTCTAATATGATGAAGGAGGTATTATATGCGACATTAAAATATGGTAATAAAATGCCGCTTAAATATAAATTAATGTATTTAAGATTAATGCTATTTAAGCATGTAAATTATCAAAAGGGATATGAGCTATATGGTAAATATATTGGTAATTGGGGTTCTAAGGAAATAGTATATAAATTTGAAGCTATTAAGGATAATAAGGTATTTAAGGAAATTAATTTAAGTAAGGTAAGAGAATGTCATTTAGGAATAAATGTATCTAATAAAAAGCTTTATGATAATTATACTTACGATGTTTCATTAGTAAGAATTAGTGCCTTAAGCCAGAATAATATTGTATTACCATACTATAATGAGCCATTTAAAGTTAGTGCTGAAGGTGGCATTGATATAATAGGACCATCATTATTATCATTTAAGGGTGGATATTCTGGTATCTTTGTTAAATCTAATGGTAAATCAAATAAGGGTAAGCTATTAATTGAAACAAGTATTGGAAAAGAAGAAATAGAATTTGAAATAGAAAAATAAAATGGGTTTGCAAACCCATTTTATTTTTCTCTATTAATGAAGCGATTATAGCCTTCATTCTTTTCATTTTCTAATCTAGCATTTCTTTCTTTATTGAATTGTATTACCTTATCACTAACAATTTTATTTAATTTTTTAATCTTTGAATGGAACATTATAGTAGGTATTAAGCCACCAACAAATAATACTATACCAATAATTGTTAAGAATAATAAATCATATTTAGAACCAAACACTAAGCATATGATGAATGCTGCTAGTGTTGCTAGGAAAATAAGATTACGAATTAGCTTTGGCTTTTTAGTTAATGCTCTACGCTCATCACCATATTCCCTACATTTAGCAAAATATTCTTCTACATCATTTTCACTTGGATAATCACCAGTCATTTGGATATCTATTTCCCCATTAGGAGAAGCATAATAATATATTGTTTTATCTCTAACTGTAATTTCTAATGTATAGACAGGATAAAGAATTAGTGATAGCTTAGTGATTTTAGCATTGCCTGAATAATATTCATCCTTAACATGATTTCCTGGATAGGAGATATTATTTCTAAATACATCATTTATAATATCATTTTTCATGCTATTAACAATATCTGGATTAACCTCATATGAATCTAATTCATCATCTGTAAGAGGAGATATATTATTTTCATCTCTTAAAGAACGTTTAATAGCTGGATTTAATGGAGTATATTTATCCTCATAATAAGTTGTTTGGCTATCACCACATAGCATACCTGAATCTGGATGCCAATCAGTTACTGTTCTAGATTTATATTTAGGCTCTGTCTTACTAGTACCATCAGAATATTTTGTTATTTTATATTCAGTCCATTGTTCTAATCTATCATAGCCAATAGTTCTTGAATAATTTATATCGGCATGACCCTCTGCAGAATAGATAGGAACATTGATTACTTCAACATCACCTAGCTTCATTTCATCAAAAACATATGAAGGTGCTAAGCAATTATCCTTAATCATTAATAATACCTGATTAACGAATTCCTCTTTAGTAATAGAAGGATCATATTTATAACCATCTATAAATATTTTTTCTGGATCAGTATTAAATTTTCTTACCTGCTTCATAAGCTTAAGCATATTATCATCAACATTAATAATGAATTGACCACCACATGAATGGCATTTAGCAACATCATTTTTTTCTATTGATACATCAACGCTTCCACAATTTGGACATGTTATACTTTTTACATTCTCGCTCATAAAAAATATCTCTCCTTAAAACATTACCATTTTACCATGAAATATAATAAATTAACAAACCAATTAATGCTAAAAAGGAGCATTATGAGAAGGTAGATTAATATTGACCCAACGAATTTGGGCCTTTTTTATTTGATACACAAATACAAAAAAACGGACAAAATCTATTGAAATGAACAATACCTCGTGATATGATGTATATAAGCTATGAGAGCGAATCATAGTGTAAAAATGGTGGTGATTTACGTGGAAAAGCAGAACCGTAATAGAATAAAACTAAATAGAGAAGCAATTAAGGATGCGAATCATATAAATATCTATATTCTTTTTGCTTGTTCCTTAATGGCAATATTATCTGAACTATTAAATGAATTAGGAATCTTCACTATGGATAAGGTAATAATGAGAATAACAATCTCTATTGTATTTGTGTTATTTGTTACTCCATTTATTGTTCATTTGATTTCAGATCATTATTTAAAAAGAGAAGATGGATTTATATATCAAGAGAAATTTAAATATGCTATTTTAATTCCGGCTTATATTGGAATAATAATTCTTTGTACAGTATTAACATATCAAACTGTTATATTAATGGTTTTACCTCCATTAATGACAGCTCAATATAAAAATAGTAAAAAGATGGTAATTACAGCTATCGTTATATCTTTAATAATGGTACCTGTAACAATGTATTTAGGTTATTTCTTTGGCTTAGGTGATAGAAATCTATTAAAGGCTATTCTAACTGAAGAGGAGCAAATGGATATTTCAAAAAGAATTGAGCTTGCCTCTTGGGAAAGAATGGGTGTATTAGCATATCATTATATGTTACCTAGATTAATCTGTGTTGGATTAGTTAACATATTAACATTCTGTATAGCTGTTAGAAATGATAAGATGCTCAAGTCTATGATTGAATTATCTGATGAGGCAGCAAAAGAGATGGAAAAGAGAAATCTTATGCAATCTCGTGTTATTGAGGATTTAGCAGCAGTAATAGAAACAAGAGATTCTGAAACTGGTGGACATATTATTAGAACTAAGAAGTATGTTAATATGATTCTAAATCAGATGCAAAATGACCCTAAATATAAGGATATTTTGGATGAAGATTATATTATGAACATTACAAATTCTGCTCCTTTACATGATGTTGGTAAGATAGCTATTACAGATAGAATCCTATTAAAGCCAGGTAGATTAGATAAGGAAGAATTTGAAGAAATGAAGAAGCATTCATCTAAGGGTGGAGAAATGATTAAGAATATTTTCTCTAATCTAGATGATGAAAATTTATCAAAAATATCATATGATATAGCATTATCACATCATGAAAGATGGGATGGTAATGGTTATCCAAATGGTATAAAGGGAGAAGAGATACCTCTTCCAGCAAGAGTTATGGCTGTTGCGGATGTATATGATGCGATAACATCAAAGAGAGTATATAAGGATTCAATTCCACCAGAGGAAGCATTTGAAATAATTGTTAATGGTAGTGGAACGCAATTTGATCCTGATATTATTAGAAATGTTATTGAAATTAAACAAGAATTAATTGATTTCGTAAATAACAATAAGAAAGAAGAATAATTTTAAGGCCTAGTGATAGGTCTTTTAATTTTGTACAAAATGTAGATAATGTAACATAAAAAAGTAATGTTTGGATATTTTCGGAAATATGGTATAATAATATAAAACGGTGGAGTAAATCGTTAGAGAAATAGGTGAATTTATGTACACATACGATGATTTAAAAAAATATGAATATTTTAAGGATATCGATATGAATTATGCTTTAGATTCATTAACTGGTGTTCTATCAAGAGCGAATGTATTAGGTTTTGCTAAGCATTTAGTTGATACTAAAACTCCATTTATGATGGGTATTTTGGATATTGATAATTTTAAGCTTGTAAATGATAACTATGGTCATATGGTTGGAGATGAATGCTTAAAATCTGTTGCGTCTAATTTGGCCGCTTACGTTGGTGGGGATGGCGTAGTTGGAAGATTTGGTGGAGATGAATTTGTTGTCATCTATTTTAAATCACAAAGCTATGATGATATCCATGACTATATCGAAAAGATGATGAATGAGGGAAATATAGTAAGAAGAAAGATTACAGTAGGCGATATAGGCTTTTATGTTACAGGAACTATTGGATGTGCTACATTCCCTTATGATGCTAAAACATATGATGATTTATTTATAATTACTGATAAAGCATTATATAGAGGTAAAACTAAGGGTAGAAACTGCTTTATTATTTATGTTGAGGCTAAGCATAAGAATATTGAAGTTCATAGAAAGGAACAAGCATCATTACCTAGTATCTTTAATAGAATTACTGAGATTGCTAATAACGAAAGAAAATCTGTTAAAACTAGAATAAAGAATATATTAGATTTTGTTACTGTAACACTTCAAATATCTGAGACTGCTTTATTATTAACTGATAAGAGCGTATATGCAAGTGGAGAGGATAGTCGTACACTTTGCAATATTGATGATGATTGTTTAAAAATATTTGATAAATTGACTATCTCTGACAATATTTATGTGCCTAATGGCTTATATAATGCTGTTACTGAAGAGAAGATGACTAAATTTATAAAGGATAGAAAGGTTGTTACTTTCATTGTTTTTAAGATTGTTATATCTAAGAAAACATATGGTTATATTATGTTCTTCGAGAATAAAATAACAAGAATATGGCAAGAAAATGATATAGCTTTATTAATGTTTATGGGTAAAGTTTTTGAAATATTATCATATAAAGAACAAAATAACTAGTTTGATAGAAATGGTACTCTAATATAGAGGGAGTGTGAGGGAGACTCTAACTCCAAAAAAAGAGGTGTGCCAGCTTTAAACACATAGGTGTGTATATAACGATAAAGGGGAGTGTCAAAGCCCCCTTTTTTTGCGTGTATCAAAATGCTTATTAATTTTATTTATTTTTTTTATATTTTCCTCTAGGTTTTCCAGGTACTTTATTAGTGTTCTTTCTTCTATATGGTGATATAGGAGCATCTTCATTAATAGTAAACATAATTCTATTTCTCATTCGATTGAAATTTGTAGCTCCAAATGATATTCCATTCAA
>JAFSJY010000028.1 GCA_017449215.1 Acholeplasmatales bacterium
TATAGACTAAATGATATGTCTTTTCTATTTTTGAATGGGCGAACCCTTAAGGGTTTAAGAATAACGCTACGCTTATTAGGGGACACATTCCCCTATAACCCTTTGTGTATTACTGTCAATTTAAATTTTACAACTGATATATTTTTAAAACTGAATAAAAATATATTTTAGTATCATTATTTATATGATAAAATGCAAATATAGTAGCATTTCATAAAACATATTTATAGTAAATGGAGATTTTATATGAATAATCTAATTACAGTTGATATTTTAAAGAAGGTTTATAAGATTAGCGAAAGAAAAAAGGGACTTCCTGGTAAAATCGCTAATCTTTTTGCTCCTAAATTTAAGAAAAAGGTTGCAGTTGATGGGATTTCATTCACTATAAATGAAGGAGAAGCAGTTGGATTTATTGGACCTAATGGTGCTGGAAAGTCTACAACAATTAAAATGTTATCTGGCATTTTATATCCAGATGAAGGAACAATTGATGTTGATGGTTTATCTCCATATAAAAATAGAAATAAATATGTTTCTAATATAGGTGTAGTATTTGGTCAAAAATCTCAATTACAATGGGATTTACCTGTGATTGATTCTTTTGAATTATTAAGAAGAATATATAGTATTCCTAAGGCTGATTATGATGTGAGGCTTAATCAATTTAAAGAATTATTGGATCTTGATTCATTTATTAAACAGCCAGTAAGACAATTATCGTTAGGTCAAAGAATGAGAGCAGATATCGCTGCGGCATTTTTACATAATCCGAAGATAATATTTTTAGATGAACCAACTATAGGATTAGATGTTGTTGCTAAAGAAAAAATAAGAGATTTCATTAGGTATATTAATAAAGAAACAAACACAACAATAATATTTACTACACATGATATGAAAGATATTTCTGAAACATGTGATAGATTAATTATTATAGATAAAGGACATATAATTTATGATGGTAAATTTGATGAGATTGTTAATAAATTTAGTTCAGAAAGATGTATGTCAATTGAATTTGAAAAGAAGTATGAATCATTAGATATAGATAATGTATTAATTAAAGATGTAAATGAATATAAGAAAGAAATAAGATTTAATACTAATATAAAGCCTATAAAAGATTTAATAAATGAAATAAATAATAAATATGATGTTAAAGATTTTACAGTTAATGAAGTTGATATTGATGATATTGTAATTAAAATTTACGAAACTGGTGAAATCTAATGAGAAAATATGCATATGAGATGTATTTATCATTTAAATCTAGATTTGTATATAGATTTGATTTATTAATTAGCATTTTAGCTACATTTTTACAGGTTGTAATTTATATATCTATTTGGAAAGCATTATATGGCGCTAATGATACTATAGATGGTATATCATTTGAAATGGTTACAACTAATTTTATATTAGGTCTAGCAATAATTAATGCGTATAGCTTTAGTGATTTAGATGTTCAAAATAAGTTAAAAGATGGATCAATTGCCAATGAATTCTTAAGACCTGTAGATTATAAGAAAGTAATTTTATCTAGAAATTTAGGTAATATTTTATTTAAATTATTAACCAATTTCTTACCAGCATTAATATTATCTTTAATTTTTTATGGAATATTTATTCAAACTAATATGTTTTATGTCTTTTTATTTATATTAAGCTTATTGTTTGGTGTAATTACATATTGGTGCATTTCAATGATTGTTCAATTATGTGCATTTTGGATATGGAATGTATGGAGTATTTCAACTATTAAAAATGTATTAGTATCATTGTTATCTGGCTCATTAATTCCTTTATGGTTTATGCCAGAAGTAATGAGAAATATAATAACATACACTCCATTTTATTCAATATATTATGGACCACTTCAAATCTATCTAGGACAAAAAGAAGGGTTAGATATATTATTTTTATTCTTAATTCAAATTGGTTGGATTGGTGTTTTATTAATAATTATCAATGTAATGTGGTATTTTGGTAAAAAAAGAGTAATTGTACAGGGAGGCTAGAATGGAAAAATATAATACAATAAAAATGTTTGGCTATTATACTAAAACATCTATGCGTTCTTGGTTCCAATATAAGCTTGATGCATGTTTAAGATCGTTTGCGGTATTATTAAGAGAAGCAACAGCTATAATAGCTTTATATTTTACACTATTAAAATTTAATACTATTAATGGATGGAATATAAATGAAATGATGTTTCTATTTAGTTTTATATTCTTAACATATGGTATTATGATAATATTCTTTACTGGATTAAGAGATTTTAATAAAATTGTTGTAAAAGGAGATTTAGATAGGTTTATATTAAGACCTAGAGGTGTATTATTTCAAATATTATCATCTAATTCAGATTGGTTTGCGGCAATTGGTCATGGAACACTTGGTATAATATTATTTAGTGTTTCAGCAGCAAATGTTGGAATTGTATGGAATTTTACAAATATAATATATGTAATATCTATAATATTTGGAGGAGTATTAATTCAAGGAGCAATATTCTTATTTACATCTACATGTAATTTTTATTTCTTAAATTCAAGTCAAAGCTTAGAAAGCCTATTCTACAGAAATGGTAGAAAGGTAGCAACTTATCCAATATCAATATTTAAATCATTTATTCAATATTTCGTCATATTTATAGTACCATTTGCATTTGTTAATTATTTCCCAGCAGAGTTCTTAATGAATAAAATAGATAATGTATATCCTAACTTTGTATATTATTTAGCTCCATTTGTTGGAGTTGCAATGTATTCATTAGCATATATATTCTGGAGAATAGGGTTAAAGCATTATAAGAGTTCTGGTAATTAAATATTATGATGTTTAGATAATTACACAATATATTTATACTTAAAAAGCTAAAAAACACTCACAATTTAATGTGAATGTTAGTGTTAGCTTTTGAATTTTTTATTAAGCAAATCATTGTAATAATCTTTTCTAAATTTTGATGCTGGTCCAAAGAAATCATGCTCTGATTTTGAAATTCCAATTGAATGTGATTTTTCATTAATTAATTCTAATGTACAAAATAAATCGGCAATTTGAAATAATATGTAATTATCAGGTTTTACTTTCCTGTATTCTACATTATTAAATAGTGCAGTGAATATAGCACCTATTATTCTTGTTAGTTGTACTTGACCATTGTCATAATAGATAATAATCCTATTAAAATTATTTATATAATTAAAATTCAATCGCAATGTATTTGCTATTCCCTTAGAAAGATTATTTGATATTGTCATTTCGTCATCATTTTTATCTTTTTTTATACATGTTGATAAATATGTAATAGGTAGTTTTTTAGCAAGATGGAATAATGATGTAAATAATTTTTTGCGTTCGCTACGATCTAGCAAGAAGTAGTTATCTCCATCACGTCTTATAAGCGGACCTGCATGAAAGGTAAGATTTGGATAACCTATATTAGCTATATGAAATTTAAATGATTCAATCGTATCATTGATATTAATTGATTGATCGTGAATAACCATAGAAACAACATAAAAAGGATTATGTGATTCATAAGTTCCAAAGTCACCTGATTCATCAATAAAAATACTTAAAGTCTTTTCTTTCATATAATCACCTATAAAAAAAGACGAGGGATGCCCCCGTCATTCGGTGGACCAGATCTTACGACCAGCCCATAAGATATCTCTATCTATTTTTATTATACATTATTTTGGTGTAAAATCAATTAGAATTTATACATTTTCTAAAAACAAAAAAATGTCACTGATGAGCGATTTTTGAAGCGGTCTTAAAAAGTCTAAATAGGTGCAAATTAGACCAGAAAATTGTAATTTTTAGTGTCCGGAATGTGCCCGGAGCTCGACCAAAATGACGTAGTTATGCGGTTTTTGTCAATTGATGTACTATCGAAGCGTTAATTGTTTGATTATTATAATTGCAAAGAAAAAGATATTAAGCAGGACTTCTCACCCTGCTTTTTATTTTACCTAAGCCGTTTTTGTAATTTTATCATTAAATTTTTGTACATTATAAAAGGGCCATTTTTTGCAAAAAAATACAAATTTTCATTAAATTATGTACATAAAATTTCCCTTTCTAAGTGTAATAATAAATAAGAAAAAACGGCTTAGTTAAACCATAAATCGCAAATTTAATTCATATAAAAAATTTTAATTTTTGTAACAAAATCTTAGACTATTCCCGTAATTGTGTACATATTTTGTGTACACCACACTTATCTAAAAATAAAGTGTGGTCACAATTTTTATTATAATAGTATGACTATAAATATCATATTTATTAAATAAAATAAATGTATATGATAAAACCTAATTAATAAAGTAAAAATATAAATAAATCATATTTTTTTAAATCAAGTTGTATTACACTTGGATGATTTATTATATCCTATATGTCACATGTTTGTCCCATCCAGTGTGATAGAATTATGTTGTATAAATCCTAAAGGGATAATATATGGAGGAATATATATGAAACGGAAAATTTCTTTTTTATTTTTATTTGTGACATTGATTTTGGTTATATCTTCATTTTTTGTTGAAGCTCAAGCTAGTGATGTGTCTGTTTCATATTCAGTTCATCAATCAACTGTTGGTTGGAAGAATTATGTAAAGGATGGCGAGCTTGCAGGAAGCATAAATGAATCTAAAGCAATAGAAGCTATTAAAATAAAAATTGAAGGTGCTTCGAATGGTGGTGTTTCATACAAAACTCACATTTCAAACTTTGGTTGGGAAAAAGAATTTAAATCGGATGATAAAGAAAGCGGTACTGTAGGAAAAAATACTGCATTTGAAGCTATCCAAATTAAGCTAACAGATGATTTAGCTAAAGAATATGATATTTATTATAAGATATATTCACAAAATATTGGTTGGCTAGGATGGGCTAAAAACGGAGAATCAGCCGGTACTGTTGGATATGGCTATCGAGCAGAGGCTATCCAAATTAAGCTTGCGAAAAGAAGTGAAAGCTTTGTTGAATATGCCGACGAAAAGGCATTTATAGATGGTACTACGCAATCATCATCAGGAATACAAAAATATATTTCTGACATATTATTAGTTGGACTAGATAGTAATAAAAAAATTGATGATGCGAGAAATATGCTAAAGCAAAAAGGCTATTATATGGTAGAAAAGAGCTTTGATTCATATAGTACAAAAAATCAAAATATCGTATATATAGGTTATAAAACAACTACTAGCTATAGTGATGCGATACAGGATTTACATCTATATGTACCTAATGATAAAAATGCTCTTCCAGAAGATGTATTAGATTATGATAATAGAATATTTGAATTGTGTCCTGTATTAGGTGATGGAGGCTTTACTAAGTCAAAGGGTAATATAAATAATGGTTCAAATGATAAGAATCCAATATATTTATATTATACAAAGCAATCATCAATTAGCCCTCAAGATTATAATATGTCTGCACTTAGTGAAATCACAATCAATAATTATGCTTATTTTTCTTTAGAAGGTATAGATATTACACAATATAAGAATAATAAAAATGCATTAAATTCGTGTTATATTCATATAACAAAAGCTCCTTATCAAAATATAGAAATGGTTAAGGTTAAAAATCCAACATATATAAAAGATATTAAGCTCGTAGGAAAAAGTGATGGTAATCCTTGTAAGGATTTATTAAGAAAAGAAGGCTATGAAGTAATTGAATATGATTTAAATAAAAATACAGGTGGAGATTATATATATTTAGGCTATAAAACAACTACTGATTATAAAGAGGCAATCAAAGATATAGTAGTTCTTGATGGTAACAAATATATGGTTGATACCGTAAAGATTAATAATAGAACTTATAATATTTGTCCATATGATGGAGATTCTCATTTTAAAGGAATAAAAGGAGATTTAAATAGTAATGCCGGTGGTGCTGATTTGCATTTGTTTTATACCAAAGAAGAAGATAAATACAAAATGGCATTAAGAAATATTAGAGTTAATAATACAAAAAATGGCGCTGTAAGTGATATGGATTTAAATAAAAGGGCTGGTGGTGATGATATATTCCTTCATGTAAATAAAATTAATAACGAAGGTAATACTATGATTAGTGAAGTAGATCCTAATTCATGGATGGAATTTATCGATGATGATGTAAAATTAACAGATATTACAATACCAGGAGCTCATGATGCAG
This sequence comes from Acholeplasmatales bacterium, assembly GCA_017449215.1. GTDB lineage: Bacteria > Bacillota_I > Bacilli_A > Acholeplasmatales > Anaeroplasmataceae > Anaeroplasma. The sequence continues at coordinate 6,199 of JAFSJY010000028.1, forward strand.
GAACTGCTCATACATCAGCAGTATTCCCTGTTTCTAAATTCACATCATGTCAGGAATATCATATTGGCACTCAGGTATGGTACAATAAACAAATACTCAAATCTAATAAGAATGTTATAGAAGAAGGACTTTTAGAGCATGGAGTTAGATATTTTGATATTAGATACGGACTTAAAGAATCAACCTTAGATAGAACTAAGGATGGAGATATAAAATTTGCAAGTGACCATTTAAAACTTGTTCATGGTGGATATACATGTCAGGCAAAATCAGAGGAAACAGAAATTAATACTAATGCATACAAAATATTATCTAATGATATACTTATGGGTTGGATTAAGTCATTTTTAGATAAGAATAAAACAGAAACTGTGATTTTAGATTTATCTACAGATGATGGTAGTAATAATGCTTTAGCTGAAAGATATGCATATGAATTTTTTATGAAGCAGGCTATAGAAAATAATCCAAATTACCCACAAATTTATATTGGAAATAAGATTCCAACATTAGGTGAATGTAGGGGTAAAATCGTTGTTTTAAGTGATTTTAATACAAATAATTATTGGTATAATCAAAATCCTTTAAAAATTGTAATGTCTGGACTTAATTATGATAGAACTCCATTTGATGGAGATGCTCATTTTAAAGAGGTTTTAGGAGATTTAAATAGTAATACTAAGGGATCTAAAATAAGCTTATATTATACTAAAGATGAAATAGATTCAAAAGCTTTAACAGCGATATCATTTAATAATAAAAAAGATGGATTTTTAAATGCATTAGATTTAAATAAAGGTGCTGGTGGAGATCAAATATATTTACATTTTGAAAAAAATGTTAACAATTCAAATGCCACATTTATAAAAGATTTAAAGCTATTTGGTGGAGCAAATGTTGAATCAATTAAATCTAAGCTCACTAGTGAGGGATATACCCTAATTGATAATAATTTAAATGAAAAAGCTGGTGGAGATTATATTTATTTAGGTTATAAAACTACAACTGTGTATAATGAGGCAATTAAAGGTATCACATTATTAGATGGAATCGGTTCAAATGCAAATTATTTAATCGAAAAGGAAGGAAAAAAAGTGAATTTTGCATTCCAAAATGCTGGAAGTGGCTCTTATGGTGATGAGACAAATAAAACATTTGGCTGTGTATTAGAGAATAAAGAAAGAGGCTATTCAATTTATAAGGATAATAAATACGATAAGATTAGCTGGGCTAATTGGGAAGAAAAATGGACTTGGGTTAAAAATGGATTGGATAGTGCTCAAAAATTTAGTGATATGGCAAAAGAAAATGGATTTGATGCTTTTATGCTAAACTACGCTTCAGCCAATAATATTGCAAAGGTTGATCCTTTTGGTTCTCCTCTAGGCTATGCTGAATCTATCAATCCACAAATTGTAGCTTATATTCAAGAAACATATAAAAAGGATGCTAAAGAAAGATTCTTTGGTATTATAGCAATGGATTATGTAGATCATGCTGGTGGAGCTACAAATATTTCTTCTGTAATCTATTCTTCTAATTTTTATAGAAATATAAAAACTAAAAACGATAGTAAGCAAGAACAATTTGATTATATAGAAGATGATGATGAAGAATATAAAATTGAATCAGAAGATTTAAAATATGAAAATAACAATAAAAAAGTAAGCATTAAATCAAATGGACCTGTTTCAAAATTTTCAGATATTTTCATCGATGGGAATCCATTAGCAGAAGATGAATATGAAATAGAAGATTATAATAATCAAATTGATGAAGAGCCTGAAATGGTTATTCATATTAAAGATGATTACATGAATAAATTAGATGAAGGTGATCATACTATATCTATTAAATATTCGGATGGAAAAACTTCAAATAATCTTACTTTAAGTAAAGCTAAGAGTCCAAATTTAGTTTTAGCTATAACAATAAGCATTTTATCATCTATAATAATAGGTGCTGCTTTACTTGTGATTATTAATAGAAAAAGAAATTATTAAGATTGATTTTATATATTGAGATACGAAAAATCGTATCTCTTTTTAATGTATGTCGGGCATGCTATATGTCTAGGGTGAAAGTCCCAAGAGAGGTAGTTGTCGCCAACTCGATGACAACTTGCAAAAGCGTAAACCAGTAATGGAGCGTGAAAGAAGCAATAGCGAAATCGTGGCTCAATGAACAAGAAGTTGATATTAGGGCTACCTAGATGGATAAGTTAACTATACATAACAAAGTCCAAAAGACAAACGCACAAATGGTAAATTAGAATAAAAAAATTTGCAAAATTGATACAGCGTTGTTGACACCCTTGCTGACACGAGTTTAAAAAACGGTCTAACTAAGCCACTATTTCATACAACACTCATTTCTAAGCGTTAATTGTTTGATTATTATAATTGCAAAGAAAAAGATATTAAGCAGGACTTCTCACCCTGCTTTTTACAGAAAACTATTCAAAAATTCCACTATTTTGAAAAAGTGGGAAAAACGAAAAAACTTTCAAAACACCGAAACAAAAACTTTCAAAACACCGAAAATCATTTGACATATAAATTATAATATACTAAAATTATATTGAGGTGCTTACTATGGATAAAGAATATATCAAAAGAATAGCAGAAGATTTATTATATATTAAACTAAATTCAGCAGGTTGTGTTGTTGTTAATGGGCCAAAATTTTGCGGTAAATCGACAATGTGCGAACAATATGCTAAGTCTGTAACAAAATTAAAATCAACAAATGATATTGAATTAGCTTTAGCTGATCCTAAATCTGCTTTAGTAGGAGAAAACCCACATTTAGTAGATGAATGGCAAAAAGCGCCTGAAATATGGAATGAAGTAAAAAACGATTTGGATGATGATTATCAATTCGGGAAATATATATTAACAGGAAGCACAACACCCATTAATCCTGAAAAAATTCAACATTCAGGAGCTGGAAGAATAACGCCAATTACGCTTAGACCATTTACTCTTTATGAATCAGGGGAATCCACAGGATTAATATCTTTAAAAAATATTATTTCTAATAATGAATATACAACGATTTATAAAAATGATAATAAAATTGGTTTATCCGATATTGCATATATAGTTTGTAGAGGTGGATGGCCAATATCAACTCTAGCTAAAAAAGAATTCGCAATTGAGGTTACAAAGAACTATTACAATGGATTATTTACTATTGAAAATGAAAGTGATGAATTTGCTACATATTTAAAGAATAAAGATATTGAATTATTAAAATTAATATTAAAATCTTTTGCAAGAAATATTTCTACGCAAAGTAAAAAAACAACTATGATAAAAGAAATATTAGAATCTGGAATAAGAAGCACACTTGATGAAGATACTTTTACTTCATATGTAAACATATTAAAAAGTTTGTTTATTATTTATGATTTACCGGCATGGAATTTAAATTTAAGATCTACAGTAAGCATTAGAACAACACCTACACATCATTTTTATGATACATCAATAGCTACAGCAGCATTAGGTATTAGACCTGCAGATTTATTAAATGATTTGAAATCATTTGGTTTCTTTTTTGAGGATCTAGTTGTTAGAGATTTATATGTTTATGCGGAATCTTTTGGTGGAACATTAAGACATTATAGGGACAGTTCTAATCAAGAGGTAGATGCAATTGTTGAACTTGAAAATGGTGATTATGCAGCTATTGAAATAAAAATATATAGCGAAAACAATATAAAAGAAGGAACTAAATCTTTAGTTAGTTTTGAAAATAAATTAAAATCAAGCGAATTAAAATCACCTAAAATAAAAATGATTATTACAAGTCATGGTCCTTGTTATAAATCAAAGGAAGGAATATATATTGTTCCTATAACAATGCTAAAAAATTAATAATATGCGGTATTAATTCTCTAAAAAACAAAAAAATGTCACTGATGAACGATTTTTCAAATGGGCTTATTTATAATGTCTAAATAGGTGCAATATAGACCGAAAATTGTCATTTTTCAGTGTCCGGAATGTGTCCGTAAAAATTTTAAATGGCTAAACAAACTACTTTCACGAATTGATGTGTTTTCTAAGCGATAATTATTGTTTGATTATTATAATTGCAAAAAAAAGATATTAAGCAGGACTTCTCACCATGCTTTTTATTTTTGCCAAAAATGGACAATTGTTATAACGAAAATTTGTTTTTTAAATAAAAAACTTACTTTGGATTTTAAAAAATAGTAAAATAATAACAGATATGGAGTTAATTAATGATGGAAATAAAAGATATCAAAGATAAGGTTTCAAAACTTTATAGTGAAAAAAAGGAAATACATATAAGTATTAATTCACAAAGAAAAAAAGTTAAAGATGCGACATGTGTCATTGATGGTGTTTATAACAAATTTTTTGTTGTTAAATCAATGGTTAATAGGTATGAAGAATCTTTTACAGTTTTATATGTAGATGTATATAGTAAAAATACAATAATTAAAGAGCTTACTGAATAATTTTTATCATAAATATAATGATAAAATAATTGATAATTAATTAAAAAAGTAGTAAAATTAGTGCACTGATGAGTGGTTATCCTCTTGATGACGTAAGTCCAATCAGACTTTCGTTTAAGGAGGATTTTTTTAATGAACGAAAATAAAATGGCTAGTAAGTCAATAAGGAAATTAATATGGGTCATGGGTTTACCTATGGTTTTTTCAATGGTATTGCAAGCATTATATAATGTTGTTGATACTATTTTTGTTATTAATATGGGTAGTGATGGAATCAAAGCAAATCTTGCTTTGACTTATGTATTTCCTGTCCAAATATTTATGATAGCATTAGGTGTAGGAACAGGTATTGGTATTAATGCGTTATTATCTAGGGCAGTAGGTGAAGATGATAAAAAGAAAATAGGTTTAACATTAGGTAATGGAATCTTTTTAGGAAGTGTAATATATTTATTGTTTTTATTCTTCGGCTTATTCTTATCTAATTGGTTTTTATCTATTCAAACAACTGATGAAGAAATAATAAGAATTGGTTCTGATTATTTAAGGATAGTTACAATATTATCGTTTGGATCAGTAGGTTTTACTATTTACGAAAGATTTTTACAAGCTACTGGTAAGACAGTTCATTCTACTATTGCTCAGCTTTCTGGAGCTTTAACTAATATAGTTTTAGATTATATATTTATATATCCACTTAATTTGGGTGTTACAGGAGCTGCATACGCTACTGTAATTGGTCAGTTTGTATCTTTATTGTTAGCTTTAATATTTCATTACACACTAAATAAAGGTGTTAAACACACTCTTAAAGATATAGTTCCTAATGGTAAAATAATAGGTAGTATTTATAAGGTTGGTTGGGCAGCTACCCTAATGCAAGGGTTATTATCTATAAATATGTTTGTAATGGTTAAAGTATTTTCAATAAGTCCTGATGTAGAATTAATAAATGGTACATATGGAATTTATTATAAGATTCAGCAAATAGCATTATTTTCATGCTTTGGATTATCAAATACTATTATATCTCTTTTAGCATTTAACATTGGTCTAGGGGATAAAAATAGAATAAAAGAATGTATGAAATATGGGATTATTGATACTGTTTTAGTTTCAATTATAATTATTCTAATATTTGAAGCTTTTGCCGGTCCAATAGCAAATCTATTTGGTTTAACAGCGACAGGAGATAATAAAAATCAAATAATAGATTTATGTAAAACTTCAATTAGAATTTCATCTATAGGCTATGTTTTTATGGCTATATCTATTGCTATTCAAGGAATATTACAAGCTTATAGAAAATCATTTACTCCACTTATTATATCTTTATTAAGATTGATTGCTTTATTAGTACCTTTTGCATTAATATTTGTATATCAAGATAATGCCAAAACACTTGTATGGTGGGCATTTCCTATAGCAGAATTTTTAACATCTATTATATCTATTGTTATATTGGTTAAACATAAAAAAAGAAGTATTGAGTAATTTTTTATAAATTTATATTTAATAATATAGTTTAATTCATGTATAAAAAAGCAAGACTTGCACCACAAATATTTCGTACCAACTTTTTATTTTGTATTTAATGATTATATATTTATAACTTAATACTAATGTGATAAAATAGTTGTGTTTTTGCGAGGTAAGATTTATGGAAATAGTATACAATAAAAAATGTCCTTTATGTGGATGTGAAAAAATGATCAAAAGAGAAACACCTAGAATTCAAATTAACAATGGTCAATGTGAAAGTGATGCTATTAAATTAGGTAAATTTTCAGGAGCATTTACTACAAGATATATTTGTTATGACTGTGGTTATTTACTTAGATTCTATGAAGGTGAAGAATTAGAGAAAGTAAAAAAAGCAGCAAATAAAAAATAACGCTATAGAAGCAAGGCAACTAAGGCTTTGCTTCTTTTAATTTGTGCTATAATAATAATACATAGATTCGGGTGATACAATGAAGAAAAAGATTTATGGTTCATTATTATTAAATATATTTACAATGATATCAGTTATTGTTTGTGCAATTATTCTTACATTAAGAGGACCTAAAACATTTAGGATGTTTACAACACAATCTAATATTATTGCTGGTATTGTTGCGACAATAATAGTGGTATTCGATATTTTAATATTATTAATGAAGCGTAATGAAATACCTAATTGGTTAAAGATTCTTAAGATGATTTCTACTACAGGTGTAACATTAACCTTCTTTGTTGTTGTATTTTATTTAGGCTTTGTTGCAATAGCGGAAGGACATAGCTATTTCATCTTATTTAGAAATACTAACTTATTTTTCCATTTTTTAACACCAGTTTCTGCAATCCTATCATTTATATTATTTGAAGGAAGAAGCAATATAAAATTTAAATATACATTCTTAAATATGATACATATGGTTGGATATACTATATTTTATTCTATTAATGTATTTACACATTTAAATGCAGATGGAAGTGTAAATAGAAATTATGATTGGTATTATTTTGTCCAAGGTGAAAATTGGACATTTATATTTGTCATTTTAGGAATGTTAATAGTAACTTATGGTATTGGACTTGGATTATGGTTTATTAATAAGAAATTAGATTTATTTAAAGAATAAGGAATTTAAACATATAGTTAGAAAATGTTCAAAATTTAACTGATATGTAGTAAAATGATAATAGTTTTGTTTTATTACAAAACAATAAATACGAAATGATTGGTGCTATTATGGTTTTAGGTAAGGCGTATAGAGAAGATATATTATTAGTTATATTTTTATATTTAATTTTATTAATTGCAGCTATTGCTGGAATAATATGCTTAATATTATTTATGGATAAATTAAGCTTAAAAATTGCATTAGTTGTTGTATTATCTTTATTTATAATGCTAATAACTTATTTTCCATATTATTCATATAAAAATAATAGAACACCAGAAGATGTTATTACATATAATGCTATTGAAGAAAGTATTACTATTAATACACATAAGAAAAAATATTCTATTCTAATATCAGAGATTAGTGCTATAACAGTTCACAACATTGGAACTAAAATATTATTTTCTAGCTATATTGAAGAGGGTAAATTATATTTTTATTTAAATGATGGTACTAAAATAAAATCACCTGAATTAGATAATGTTTATGATACCTACGAAAAATTAGATGAAATAGTTTTTAAAGATAGAGAATATGAAACAATAATAAAGGATCAATTATATGAAAAATTAGATGGCTGGGGTTCTAAAAAAGAATATCCTGCTATAGTTAGCATTTTAGTTGCCATATTTTTACCATTTTTTGGCATATTTTTTGTAATGAATCAAAATGAATTTAGAGAATTAAAAAATGGTAAAGCAACAGGATTGATGGCTGTTGCGTTTGTTATAAGTGCAATATGGGTTTTTGGTATAATCATTGCGCTTGCTTTAATATAATGGTGGTTTATGGATGTTTTAATAGATATTGTAGTTGAAATATTTGGTGAAATTATATAGGAATTAATCTAATATTAATGATAGTTTTAATATCTATAGTAATAAGTGATTCATCTATCGGAATATCAGGTATGATTTCTAATAATATACTTATTAATATTTTGTGCTTAATAACATGGTCTACATATATATTAGGTTGTTCATTATTAAATTACAATTACACTATTAAAAGAGATTAAAACAGGGAAACCTGTTTTTTCTTTACATCTAAAAATAGTTATGATACAATTTCGTTGAATAAATATTCAATGAAATGAGTGATAGCATGAATAGAAAAGAACAGAAGGAGCAAAGAAGAAAAGATATTTTATATAAAGGCCTAGAGCTATTTGTTAATAAAGGCTATAAGGCCACTAAGATAACTGATATAGCAGATGAATTAAAAATAAGTGTTGGATTATTATTTCATTATTTTAAATCTAAGGAAGATTTATATTATGAATTAATAAGATTAGGAGTAGAAGGAACTAATAAGCCTATATTAAAGGAAGGATTAGAGCCATTAGATCATTTTAGAGTATTTGTTAATGATATATTTAACGCCATTAAAAATGATATTAATATAGCTAGAATGTTTGTTTTAATGCCAGAGGCTACAAGAGTAGGTACTCCAGAAAAGGTAAGAGAATTAGCCTTAAATGTTAATATTATAGATTCATTTATACCAATAATAATAAAAGGACAAGGAAATAATACAATTAGAAAGGGAGACCCTAAGGTATTATCAAATGCATTCTTTAGAAGCGTATATGCTGTATGTGAGGGATATGCTATAAATCCTAGTATTGGTCTTCCTGATCCTGAATGTATGGTTAATATTTTGAGGGCATAATTATGAATTCTAAATTAGCTTTATTATTACCAATAAGATGCATCTTATTTATATTATCATTTCTATTATTAACATTAATATTAAATGAATCGTTAGAGAATTTAGCATATACCTGGAGTATTGTTTGTACAGTAATTAATATCATTGTTATTTTAATTATTATTTTATTAACACATTTAAGTGGTTCTAATATATTAAGACAAATAAATTATGACAAGGGTAAAACTAAATTTAAAGAAGTAATTATTATTACATTAATTGTATTAGTACTTGGTATGAGTGGAATGTATTTCTCTGGTTTAATATTCTATCAAAAATTTCCATATCTAGCTCCAGATATGATTTCACCTATTCCACTTTGGTTAGCAATTATTAATTTCTTTATTATGCCTATATCTACGGCAATCGCAGAGGATTCATTATATTTAGGATGTGGTGTTAATAGCATTAATAATAAATATTTAAAAATAATAATACCTGGATTTTTCTTTGCGTTCCAGCATTCATTTATTCCATTTTTATTGGATATGAGATTTATAGGATATAGATTCTTTTCATTTTTACCTTTAACATTATTATTAGCTTATATTTATGATAAAAGAAAGAATCCTATTCCTATTATGATAGCCCATGGAATAATAGATTTATTTACAGTTACTTGGATATTAATAACATCTATTAATCCAGATTTCTATAATTCATTAGTCAGTCTATAGTTAAAGACTGACTTTTTATTATATATGTGGTAATATTAATAAGTGAAGATATTAAGGAGAATACAATAATGACAAAGGATCTTATTGATGGATTTATAATCTTTTTATCATTAATCATTCCGTTAATTGGAGTTTTTATTTTTGGATTAACAGATAGATTTGTTGATATGAAAAGAAAGAGAATATATATAGCTTTAGTAGTATTAGTGGCTTCATTAGTATTACAGAATTTTTGGGAATATTATTTGATGGAATATAAAGTAAATGTTCCTTTAAGAACACTCGTGTCTGTTTATGGATATTCTATTAGACCTGTAATCATGGCACTATTCATATATTTAGTCGCTCCAGAAAAGAAGCATATACCTGTAAGTGTATTAGCAGCTATAAATTTCTTAGTTTATACAACTGCCTTTTATTCTAAGCTAAGTATTAGCTTTTCTGAGGATAACCATTTCATGGGAGGTCCACTTAGATATTCATGCTTAATAATAAGTATTATATTAATGATTTATCATATGGTAGTAGCTGTAATCGAATTTAGGAAGGAAAAGAAAAAGAATTTATTAATTCCTATGATGCTTACTGTCTTAGTAGTACTTGGTATCCTACTAGATATTGGTAGCTATTATCCAATAACACATATGGTTGATTATATTACCATCGCTATTGTTTCATCTACTGTATTTTATTATATTTGGTTACATATGCAAATTGTTTATAGACATGAGAAGGATTTACTTGCTCAACAAAAAATACAAATTGCTTTATCTCAAATAAAGCCACATTTTATTTATAATACATTAAATGCTATTCAGGATATTGATGGAATGCCTGAGGATGCACAAAATGCTATTGTAGATTTCTCTAGATATTTAAGAGAGAATTTAGATTTCTTAACATCATCTAATATGATTCCATTTAATAAGGAATTGGAGCATGTTAATAAATATGTTAATTTGGAGAAGCTTAGATTTGGAGATAAGATAAATGTTACATTTGATATTCAAGCATCTGATTTTCTAATTCCATCCTTAAGCTTACAAATGATTGTAGAAAATGCTATTAAGCATGGTATTACTAAAAAATATGAGGGTGGTACTGTAGCTATATCATCATATGAAAAAGATAATAAATATTTTATTGTTGTAAATGATGATGGTGTTGGTTTTGATGTTACTAAGGTCATTGGAAATAATCATTTAGGATTTAAGAATTCTAGAGAAAGATTAAGACATTTTGTAAATGGTGATTTAATAATTGAAAGTGAAATTAATAAGGGTACTAAGGTAACTGTTATTATTCCTAAGACAAAAGGAGAATAAAAATGAAGGTTATTATTGTAGATGATGAGAAGCATGCAATTAACACATTAAAAAGAAATCTTAATGGAATTGTCGATGAAGAAAGTATTAATACATTTGATAGAAGCATTAATGCCCTAGAATATGTTAAAGAAAATGATGTTGATGTTGCTTTTTTAGATATTGATATGCCTGAAATGAATGGCGTTGAATTAGCTAAGGAAATAAAGAAATATAAGCCAAAGGTAAATGTAATATTCTGTACAGGATATTCAGAATATATGCAACAAGCAATAAAGCTTCATGCAAGTGGATATTTATTAAAGCCTTCTGATAAGGAAAAGGTAAAGGAAGCTTTGGATAATTTATTATATCCATTAGATCCTATTAAAAATCATTTCTATGCTAAAACATTTGGTAGCTTTGATTTTTATGTTGATGGTGTTCCTTTAAGATTTTCTCGTTCTAAATCAAAGGAATTACTAGCATATTTGGTTAGCCTTCAGGGAGCTACTGCAAATAGAAAGGAAATATCCGCGATTCTATTTGAGGATGAATATAATTTAAAAACACAGAACTATTTAACTAAAATATATAAAGAATTAATTGATACATTAGAAACAGTAGGTGCTAAGAATCTGGTTAAAAAGGGATATAACACATACTGGGTTGATGTTAGCTTATTTTCATCTGATTTATTTGATTATACTAAGGGTGATCCACAAGCTATTAATTCATATAATGGTGAATTTATGATTCAATATGAATGGGCATATTTAGAATAGTTATAATTTTATTGATTGAAAGTAATCAAAACCTGCGTAATTTTATATAAAAATGTCATTTTACGCAGATTATAACTACAAAACTGCAATAAAATCAGCGTAAATTGTGATAAAAACATAAATTTACGCTATTTTTATTTTAAAAACTGTGTTATTATAAAGTAGAAGAAACTGGGTGATAAAATGATTGGAAGAAAAAAAGAAATTCAAGAATTAAATGACATTATGGAATCAAATAAATCTGAATTTGTTGCTATATATGGCAGAAGAAGAGTTGGCAAAACATTTTTAATTAATGAAGTATATAGAAATAATATAGTATTTAGACACACTGGTTTACCACCAATCATTGACATGAGTGATAATTCTGGTAACAAATTAAAAAGACAATTAGAATCATTTTCTAATAGTTTATATGAATATAAAATGATTGATAAAAGAAAAAAAATAAAATCATGGCTTGAAGCATTTGATTTATTAAGAGAAGGAATAGATAAAAATTATAATAGTCATAGAATTGTTTTGTTTATAGATGAAATGCCTTGGATGGATACGCCGAAATCTTATTTTTTAGAAGCTTTTACTAACTTTTGGAACAATTATTGTACACATATGAATAATATTGTTTTAGTTGTATGTGGTAGTGCAAGTTCATGGATTTTAAACAATGTGATACATAGTAAAGGTGGATTATATGGACGTATTACACATCAAATTCAATTATTGCCATTTAATTTGAAGGAATGTGAGGAATTCTTAATTGAAAATGGTATAAATTATTCACGTTACGAAATAGCAGAAGCTTATATGTCTCTTGGTGGCATACCTTATTATTTGGGTTATTTAAATAAGCGGTTATCACTAGCCCAAAATCTTGATTGTTTATTTTTTAATAAAAATGCTATATTAGCAAATGAATTCAATGAGTTATTTTCGTCACAATTTACAACACCTGAGAAATATCGAAAAATAGTTGAAGTATTAGGCGAAAAAAATATTGGCTACAAGTTGAACGAAATAATTGAGAAAATTAATGTAAGTTCTAATGGTTCTTTGTATGAAATAATAAGAGCATTAGAAAAAAGCGCATTTATAATATCTTATATACCATTTGGTGGTAAAAACAAAGATAAAAGATATAAGTTGATAGATCCATTTTGCTTATTTTATTTGAAACAAGTTAAAAATAATTTAGGAAATGATAATTACTGGCAATCAAATATTGAAAATCAAAAAATAGTAACTTGGAGAGGTCTTGCATTTGAAAATTTGTGTTTCAATCATATAGCAAATATTAAAAAGCAAATGGGAATTTCAGGTATTGCTTCAAGCGATTCGATGTGGTATTTGATTGATGATTCAGATAGGAATGCCCAAATTGATTTAATATTAAATAGGAAAGATAATGTAGTTAATTTATTCGAAATTAAATTTTACAATAATGAGCTTGTTTTAAATAAAGATATGCATTTGAATTTAATGAATAAAGTTAATGCATTATCAAGATTTGTAAATAAAAGGTCAAGTATTCAAAAAGTATTGATAACAACATTTGGTTTAAAGAATAGTCAATATTTAAGTGATTTTTCTAATGTAATTGTATTAGATGATTTATTTGAATAGATGTAAGTATTTGCGATAATATATCGTGTAATTTTTAATATTTATTTCATAATTATAATGATTGGTATTAAGCCACAGCATAGCTGTGGTTTTTAATTTTTTTAAATGTGACAAAAAATTTTTAAATGTGTCACATGTTTGTCCCATCTTGAATGCTAGAATAAATGTGGATTTAGAAAGAAAGCTAAATCTAAGGAGGATATTTTATGGAAAATAATGTTATTGTAGTTGCTAGAAGAGAAAGTGCACAAAGAAGTATGAATGGTTCTTTATCATCACTTGGTTTATTTACTGTATTTTTAATTTTTGATATTGTATTTTATGTTAAAGATAGATACACATGGCAATTAGTATTATTGATTATTTCTGCAGTATTAGCAGGATTATCATTATTAGGTTTATTATTTGCATGGGGTAATTTCAGTTATGCTAAAAAGATTATCGATAAACCATTAATTACATTTGATGAAGATAAAAAGGTATTCAAAGTAATTGATTGTATATATCATAAGGAAGTTGAAATTGCAAAGGATGATTTTATTGAAGTAAAGATAAGTGATAAGGGTGAAGTTTATCTTTGGTATAATAAGGAATCTAAAAAGACTTCTATGTTTATTGGATATTCTTATAAGAGTAGTGAAGATTTAATTAATAATGAAATGTTAAAATATAAAAATTATTAGTATTTGGTATAGAGGAGATTTATTGTATGAAAAAGAAATTATTTGGTGTGTTAGGAGTTTTAGCTTTATCAGGAATTACACTTGGTGCTCTTACTGCTTGTTCTGGTGGTAAAAAAACAGATGTATATATTTCAAATGGAACTTTAGTTGAAAAATTAGATAGTAAAGAAATTCTATTTAAGGAGAATAGTACTGTTCCATATATCAATGTTGAAGATGGAGCTGAACTAATGAGTGTTATACGTTCTGCTAATTTAGATGATAAAAAATATAAGGTAGAATTTAAGAAAGAGAATAATAATTATGTTTTATCAAATGAAACTGGAGCTAAATGTGTTATTAGCCCAGAAAATCAAACATTAGTATTTGATGAATATGATAAGTTTTCTTTCATTGTTCCTGAAAACTTAAGCCCATTATCTTTAGGTGTTTTTAAATCAAAAGATAAAGCTCTTAAGATTGTATCACAAGAATATACTAAGGGTAATGAGGTTACTATTGATTTAAAGCCATATTCTAAACTTGATGTTTATGAGAAGAATGATAAGTGTTATTTACCATTAAGTGTATTTAATAGCGCATTATTTAATTCAACTGCAAATGTTAATTTAGCCTATAATGGTAAGGCTTTATTTATCATTTCAGGTGAAACTTTAACTAGAAAGAATCTTGAAGGTGAGAATGAATTAACTCCACTTGGAGAGAAATTCCGTGAGGGAACTGAAACAGGAAGTATAACAGAAGAGTTCGCTTTATATAATTATGATTCAATGTGCTTTGATTTTAATTATTCATATGGATTAAAGAATAAGTTTAAGTCATTTGATGAATATCTAACTTCACTTGGATATAAGAGTGAAATGATAACAACTGATCCAAAGAAGACAGATAATTATACTGCAATCGCATTATCATATTTATCTGATGGTCATACTGCTTTAAGTACTCCATCAAATTTATATAAGTTCAATGATTTTAAAGTGGATGAAGAAAAAACGAATAAGGAAATATCTGATTGGTATAAATCTGGTGAAGAGTATGCGGCTGTAAGAAAGCTTATTGGTGGATTTGAAGATGGTATTAAATATGTAGAAGATACTGTATTTGTAACATTCTCTGAATTTACTGATATTAATGAAGATTTATTATATAATACAACATCTGATAAATCTTTATTTGATGATGATTTCACAGGATTAGATGATGGAATCGGTTTAGACTTTGGTGGTTCTGAAAGTGCAAAATTAAGTAATACTGCATGCTTATTTAACGAGTTATATAAGGAATTAAATTCAGATGAGCATAAGTTGACAACTAAGAATATCGTAGTTGACCTATCTGCAAATGATGGTGGTTCATCACAGGGCTTATTATATTCTTTATCTACATTAATTGGTAATGTACATACATATATGATTAATCCATTATCTGGTGCTCGTAGCCATCAGGTATATAAGGCTGATATGAACGCCGATGGTAAGATTGATGATAATGATAAATCATTAGCTGATTTAGGATATAAAATTTATTTCTTAGATTCTAAATATTCTTTTAGTTCAGCAAATGCTATGCCAGTAATCGCAAAACAAAATAATTCTAATGTTATTACATTAGGCGATAAAACAGCAGGTGGTCCATGTGCTGTTAGATATAATATTACTCCAATTGGTGCTGGTGTTAATTCTTCAAGCTTGAGTACAATTGTTAAGCCTTCAGGCGATTCATTTGTAAATATTGATGGTGGTGTTGAGGCTGATTTTAAGCTAGAAGAGGCTCAAATGGTTAATAGACAGTATATCGCTGATAATATTAAGAATTGGACAAAGTAAGAGAAGTAAATAATATGAAAAAGTTAAAAAATATATTGGTTGGTTTTGCAATTTGCTTCGCATTTGTATTTATGTTAGCTTCATGCTCTAATGCAACAAAGTCTTATTCAGATAAGATTAATGAAGCATATCAAAGTGGTACTGCAATTACATATGACGAGGCAGTTAAGGCTTTAGGCGATGAATGTATTGATTTAACAAAAGGTACTGAATTATCTAGAAGTGGTATATTAATTGCTGTTAAGGGAATGACTAAGGATAATTATGAAGAAAAAATTAGAAATGCAAGTTCAGATTCTAAATTTGATTCAATCGCAATTACAGTTGTTCAAGGTAAGTGCACTTATTCACATTTCGCATCTCAAACAGCTGGTGAAGTATCTGCTAGTATATTAAATGGTAAAAATAATTAATTTCCATTTGATATGATATCTCCAAAGTAGACAAATAATTAAAATCCCGCTCGGAATGCTCCGTTCCGACCCCTCCTGAATGAATTTATGTCTACTTTGGAGGTATTTTTGTTTATTAAGGGGTATTATTTTTGATTATATGGTATAATAAATTAAATATATTGTTTCGATTAATTTTATATAGATGGAGTGTGATGCATATGAATTTTAAAGAATTATGCGATAGCATTACTGATATAGCATGTATTATATCAGTTAGAAAAACAGGAAGTGGATATGATGAAATTAGAATAGTAGAAGGAAATAAGAAGCATAGAGCTTCCTTTAATACTGAAAATGATTTTGTTCCAAATTCTATTTATACTAAATATCTACCTAGGAATTTAAATTTTGAAGAATATTGTTATAGATCTGCAGTTAAAAAGGAATTATTACATTCATATGCATATCCAGAATATTTAAAGAGCTGGCTACATATGCTATATATTCCACTTGAATATGAGGATAATAATATATCATATTGCTTATATATTATGGAAATGAATTCTATATTTAATCCTGAGAATTTAACTAATGCTAGTAGTGATATTGATAATAAGGTATTAAGAACTACATTACAATTAGCTAAAACCTCTGATTTTGATGTGTCTTTAAAAAATGTTACTAGAGAAATAAGAAAGATATGTAATGCCACATTCTGTTGTATCTTATTATTTAATGATGATAAGCATTTATTAAAGGTATTAGCTGAGGATAGAGATCTAGAAAGTGATAGATTAACTATGAATGAATATATGGATAATACATTCTACGATATAGTTAAATCATGGGATAAGACTATTAGTGATAGTGATTGTATCATTGTTAATGATGAAAAGGGAATGGATTATATAAAGGATGTTAATGAAATGTGGTATGAATCATTAACATCTAATGGAATTGATTCCTTAGTATTATTTAGATTAAAATCTAATGATAACCAAATAGGCTATATGTGGGTTTCTAATTTTGAAACAACTAATACTCCTAAGATAAAGGAGACATTAGAAATAACTACATTTATTTTAGGATTTGAAATAGGAAATCATTTATTAGTTGATCAATTAACTCAATTATCATCATTTGATGTATTAACTGGTCTATATAATAGAAATAAGATGAATAGCTATATGAATGAGATAGCTGAAACTAATGATTCTATAAGCTTAATATTTTTAGATATTAATGGCTTAAAGAAAATAAATGATATAGAAGGACATGAGGCTGGCGATAACCTAATTAAAACAGCAGCTAATATCCTAAAAACTGTATTTAAGGATTCATACATATTTAGAGCTGGTGGAGATGAATTCGTAGTTATTTTAAAGAATGTTAATGAGAAGCAAATAAAATATTATATTAATGATTTAGAGGAACAATCATTAAAGAATAATGTATCATTTGCTTATGGATATTCTAGAACTAATAATCCACAGGAAATTGAAAGAATATTAAAGAAAGCAGATTCTAATATGTATATTAATAAAAGAAATTATTATCAACATAATAGTTAATGTAAGGCAGGGTAAAATCCCTGCTTTATATTTTTTATAAAAAATTAATATATTCGTAATATGTCACATGTTTGTCACATATCAGCTGATAGAATTAAAATGGATTTAGATAAAATGCTAAATTCGTGAGGAGAGATATTATGAAATATGGAGTTAAAATTAAGAAAATATTTTTAGCATCAATGTTTATGATATTTGCGATGGTGTTGTTCTTAACAACACATACTGTACTTGCTGATATAAACATTGATACTACAGTAACAAAATATAAATATGAGGATGATGATATTTATTATTCAGATGGCTATTTTAAGAATTCAGCTACTGAATATAATTCACATTTAGCATCATTATCTATTTTGATGGCTAAATTTTCAATGAATCCAGGTAATCCAAAGAATAAAGATGATACAGATTGGTATTTGAAACAATCTAATAGAGTTAAGGGATTTTTAGAATTAATTGGTTTTGGTGATTTTAGTGCTAATGAGGATTATAAAACAAGAACTAAATTTGATACTATTGGTATAGCTTGTGCTAGTAAGAAGGTTGGAGATTATACAGTAATTAGTGTTGCTGTTAGATCTGGTGGTTATTTCTTAGAATGGAGTAATAATATTTGGCTAGGTGATGGAACTAAATCTGATTATATGCATGAGGGCTGGTATAATGCCGCTAAAAAGCTTTTAAGTCATTTAGAGGGGTATATTAAGTCTTCTAATATTACAGGTAAAATAAAGCTTTGGATGGCTGGATATTCACGTGGTGGTGCTGTTACTAATATCGCTGCTGGTTTATTAGATAATTATATTGAAGGAAGTAAGGATTATATTCCAAGCTCTGTAAGCTTAAATCATAATGATTTATATGCTTATACATTTGAAGCTCCACAGGGTGCTAATATCAATTCAAAGAATGTAAAGGCTCCTAAGGATTCTTTATATAACAATATTTGGAATATTGTAAATCCTAATGATTTAGTAACAAAGGTTGCGATGTCAGGATTTGGTTTTACTAGATTTGGTACTGATAAATTTATTACTACTAAATTTTATGATTCAGCTAATTTCACAGATAATAGAAATGTATTTAAGAAAATATATGGAAAAGAAACTAATGCTGACAAGTTTGAAATGAGAGGAATTACTGGTGACAAGATTGCTGGTATTCTAGCTGGTACTATAACTTCTGGTCCTGCAGGTGGTGCTTTAATTGGCTATTTAACTTCTAAAACATCTGGCTTAACATCAAAGGATAATACTAAAGCTAATTATGATGAAAATATATTAGCATCAATTATACTAGATGAAGCTGTTTCTGCGATTGGCTCTAGATCAATATATTGTAAGCTATATCAGGATGGTCTTAAGGATGCTATGCTAAGTATTATGACTGATGATAGTAGCGAGGTTAAACCAAAGATTACAGCACTTGTTTGTAGTATTATATATGAAGCTATGTTTGCAAGCTTCGGTATAAAGAATGTAAATCTTTTAAAGATTGTTTATCCAGAATTTAGTCCAGTAAGTTTAGCTAATGTAGGCGCATTTGCTTATTTATTTGCAAGTCTATGTATAAATAGACCTAATGAAATTATTACATTACTTATGAATATAAGTGATTTATTTGATAATCATTCAACAGATGTAAGTGTTGCCCATGTTAAATGCCAGGATAACTATTATATTGATGATTATAACAATAATCATGATGATAAGATTCATTTAGTTAATTTAAGAGAGAATGCTAATATAGTTCATATGTCATTCTTTGGATTTAATGATGTTCAGGTATATGATGTTAATAACAACAATAATAAGGTAGTTAATGTTTCAGGTCATGTATTTGGTAAGAGTGATGTATTAAAATGTGATGCCGATTACGCTGTTGGCTATTATTCTTATATTACAGAGGAGAAGATGGAATTATATCTTCCTCTAAATAAAAAATTAAATGTAAGCTTTAAATCATATTCTAAGAAGCTTCATCATGATGTAAATTATAAAACAGTTCTTCAAAATATTACAGCATCTACGAATAACCCAAGCTTACCAAGTAAGAATGATACAGCATGGTTTAATTCAGATAGAGTAAATATAACAATAGAAGTAAAGGCATAGGTGATAAAATATGAAAAAGAAATTAATATTTTATATAGCTATGTCTATTCTTATGGCAGGTATTGCGATTTCTACATTCTTTATTATTAATGGTTTTAGTAATAAATATGAAACAAATGAAACAAAAGTATTTAAGGAAGTATTAACATTATTAGAAAAAAGTAGAAATAGTAATAAAAAGGGCTATGAAATTAAATTTAAGGAAGATTTTAATTATAATCAAAAAACTGAAGATGATGAAGAAGTTATTGATTATAAATCACATTATTTATCAGAAGGCTTATTTAATATGTCATATGAAGTATCAAATCCAAGTGATGTAAGCTTTCAGGGTGGATTTGAGTCATTCTTTAAAAACGCAAATGGATTTATATCTGGTACTCAAATTGAAAAATATGAAATTGAAAATACTGAAACTAGTAAGAAGGATAATAGTGTATTAAGAAATGATAATTTTAATAAGGGTATCGATAATACATTTATTATTGATAATGATTCAAATAATGTATCTGTTATGAGTGTTACACTATATAATGATTTTAAAAATAAAGATAATAATGTTAATGATAAGTTTTATGGAAAAATATCTAAGAATGTATTAATGGATAATGTAGAAACAAAATCATTTAATACAGCAGTAGATAAAATGATGTTTGTTGATGTATGGGATTCAACTAATACATTACTATTATTAATGCATAATACATTTGTTAATTTTGAATTAAGTAATAGTGAAAAGATTTTTAATTATATTAAAGATAAAAGCTTTACATATAATAGAAAAGATAAAACGATTGAAATTAAATATATGTTAAGCTTAGATGGCTCATTAAAGGAAGAAGAAAATAACTTTAATGATGTTGAGATATTAATAGAGGTAGATAAAGAATCAGGAGAAATAGTTAGTTTCAAATTTGATTTATCTAAATATTTATCATCTCTATTAGCATTAGAAGCAGAAGGTGCAACTTATTTTAAAGCAGATGTTAATTCATATTATATTGAAGGAAAAATTATAAATAATACATTGGATAGAGCTGATACATCAAGTGTTCAGTATAAGGAATATAACGACGAGACTAAATATGATTTTATTGATCAATTTATAAATCATGCTCTACCAACAAGGGATATCTATTAGTACTATATATTAAAGCAAAGACTGTTAGAAATTAATCTAACAGCTTTTTGTTTATGGAGGTATGATTTGCAAAAACCGAAATATTTTACATAGTTTTTTTGGAAAAACCGATAAAATGGTCTCAAAAAAGTTTGGAAAAACCGATAAAATGTGTTAATATTTTATTAGAAAAAACTGATGAGGTGATGAAAATGTTCAAAAGAAAAATTGAAAAACGATTGATTGATTATTATAATAATCAAGATGACAATATACTTATAATTGATGGAGCAAGACAAATAGGTAAAAGCTTTATTATTAGAGAAACTGCTTCAAAGTGTTTCGATAACTATGTTGAAATTGATTTAAAATCAGATTATGAAAATAAGAAACAATTTGGCAATGTTACTTCAACTAAAGATTTTTATTTATTAATTAGTTCTTTATATGGTAATGATATTAATAATATAGATGATACTATAATATTCTTAGATGAAATACAGTATTATCCCCATTTAATAACTATGCTTAAGGATTTAAAAAAAGAGAATAGATACCGTTATATTGCTAGTGGTTCTTTATTAGGAGTTACTTTAAAACATATCTTTATACCAATGGGATCTATTGATGAAGTTAAAATGTATCCTATGGATTTTGAAGAATTTTTATGGGCCAATAATGTTGGTAACGAAGTCATAGATTATTTAAAGGATTGCTTTATTAACCGCGAGGTTGTTAGTGAACCAGTTCATGTTAAAATGCTTGAATTATTCAAGGATTATTTAATATGTGGTGGTTTACCAGATGCAATTATTGAATATGTTCTAAATAAGAATGTAGCAAGAACAAGAAATGTGCATAAGCAAACATATACATATTATAGAGATGATTGTGCCAAATATGATGAAGAACATAAATTAAAGATTTCTAAAATATATGATATGTTAATATCAAATATGGCTAATAAAGTTAAAAGAATTCAGTTTAAGAAAATTGAAAATAAGGATGATTCAAATTTAGGAAAATATGAAGAAGAATTTGATTATTTGGTTGCTGCAGGTGTCGTAAATTCAACGAGGGCAGTTAGTAATCCAGTGTTTCCATTAAGCGAATCTAGTAGTAAGAATTTGATTAAGCTATATTATAATGATGTTGGATTATTAACGAATTTACTTTATAGGAATAATATAAGTGCTGTATTAAATACGGATAGTGGTGTAAACCTTGGCTCTGTATATGAAACAGCATGCGCTATGGAACTAATTGCACATGGACACGATTTATTTTATTTTGACAGCAAAAAGGTTGGAGAGGTAGACTTTTTAGTAAATAATTTTGATAGTTTAAATGTTTTGCCAATTGAAATAAAATCAGGAAAAGATCAGGATAATTTTAGAGCTTTGCCAAAACTAGTAGCTGAAGATGGTAATTATAAAATGAAATGTGGCTATGTTTTTGGAAATAAGAATTGTTTTGAGCAAAAGAATAATATGATAATTCTTCCTATTTATTTGATTATGTTTATTTAAAATACTATAAAAAGGGCTGTTAGAAATTAATCTAACGGCTTTTTGTTTTATGGGTAAATAACTTGATTTACTACCTAAAAATAAAAATACTACCTAAAATATAGTTGAATTAGGTAGTAAAAGCTAATTATGGGTAATGATTTAAATGAAGATACAATCCAAACTTGCGGTTTTTGAATGTGTCAAAATAAATTGTACCAATTAAGTCAAGATAAAATGTACCACATGATATAATCACTACTTGAGGTGAATGTAGTGATTCTAACAGAACTTGACAATGAACTTGGAGGATTAATTTTGAAACATAAAGAAA
>JAFSJY010000029.1 GCA_017449215.1 Acholeplasmatales bacterium
AGTATTATTAGCCATCTAGTCACAGGACTTGTTAGGGTGTCCTGTCGTGGTCTCAAGTATTCAGTTGTCATTAACTATTTAAAAGTTAACGCTACAAATCCTTTGGCAAGTGCCAATTTCTTGTAAACGTTGCGCACCATAGAAGATTCTTCTTTCTTCTTCAATATCCATATCATCTCTATTACCTGGGATAATCTTATCAATTAAATCTACTATGATAATTATTTTAGCTTCTAAGCCTTTTGATTGGTGGATAGTCATTAATTCTACTACACCTTCTTTAGATGTATCAGCATCCTTCATATAAAGTGAATTCAAGAATTCTCTTAAGTGATCATCACAATTTGTTTTTAATTCATATTCAGCTAATTCTAAGAAATATGTTATATTTTCTTTTTTAGTTTTTAACTCTTTAGGATCTTTTGTCATTGATTCTAAATCTATATATGTATTTACAATATATTCAATAAAATAATATGTTGAAATATATGGATTCATATTCTTTTGTAAATCCTTATATACTTCTAAAAATGGAAGTATTTTTTTATTTGTTTTAGCTAATTCTTTACAAGCTTCAAACATAGAACAATTCATCATTTTAGCTTTAAGCCTTATTTCACATACTGTAACATTTCCAATACCACGAGATGGATTATTAATTATTTCTTCTAATGCTTCATCATCATTGGGATTTAAATAAAATTCTAAATAATTTAATAATAATTTTATTTCTTTGTATTCTAAGAATCTCATTCCATGAAGATAATTAGGGATTCTATGTTTATTTAGTTCTAGTTCTATATTTCTTAGTGATAACCTATTTCTTGATAATATTTTTATGTCATTATAGGTATATCTTAATTTTAATAATTCTTTTATAGTTACAGCTACCATATCAGATTGATGCAATTTATGATATGGTCTTTTAATTACAACCTCACCATCATTAGCTGATACTGGTATTGAGCCAACTTCAAATTTATTTGTATTATTTGCAATAAGCTTATTAGCTATTTCAACTATTTTCTTATCTGATCTATAATTATTTTTTAGATATAATACTTTGGCACCTTCTGTATCTCTAAAGTCATCTAATATCCTTAAATCAGAGCCTCTAAATGCATAAATACTTTGATTTGGGTCTCCTACCATATATAAATTATGGTATTTTGAAGACATTATTTTTAATATTTTATATTGAACATTATTAATATCCTGAGCTTCATCAACAATAATATGTTCAAATAGATTACATATTTCATTTCTGAATCCTTTATCCCATGTTAATTTATATAGAAACATCGAATTCATTTCATCAAAGTCTAATTTATTAGCCTTTTAGTATAAGCTTTATATTTATAATATAAATCCGCAATTTTCATTCTTAAGCTAATATTAGACTTATTAGGTTTCATTTCATTTTTAATTCTTGATATTTCTCTTATTGCATAATCAGCATCAATATCAAATTTATTATCATCTATTAGTTTCTTAATGATTTTTCTTTTTTCATCATCTAATAGGACTTTATATTTGGTTTTATAATAAAATCTTAACCACTCATAACAAAATGAATGAAAATTAGATATATTAACCTTATGGTCTCTTTCTAAAACCTTTTTAATTCTTTTATTCATTTCAAGTGTGGCAGGATTTGTGAATGTGAAGGCTTTTATTTTATCTTCAGGTACTTTTAATGTGTCTACTAAATAGGCTATGTGATAAGCCATTGTCATTGTTTTACCAGAGCCAGGACCTGCAACAACGAGCACATTGCCTGATGAGGCTTCTACACATTTTTGTTGTTCTTCATTTAGCATATTCCATCCTCCACATATTTAATTATTTCATCTAATATCATTGAATTAGTGATACAGTTCTTATCACTTAAATTTCTTGATATTGTTCTTAATAATTTATCTTTATTAATATTTTCATTAATATAGATATTAAATTTATTAGGATTATTAAATAAATAATCTCTTATTATATTTTTAATTTCAGGAATTATTACATTATCATATATTCTTTCTACATGATTTTCTATCCCTATATATAAAGTATATTTATCCATTAGAATGGAACCTCCTCTTGTTTATATCTTTCTATTATTTCTTCTTTTAAATCTAATAATTTAGGCTTATCAACCAGTTCTAATTTCTTATCTTTTAGATAAGAATTAAGCTGATTTATTTTAGCTTTATCACCAATTATCTTATCTATTCCATCCAAAAGTGATTTGAAATTTTCTTTAGCTAATTGGTAATAATCTTTTGATTCAATATATTTAGTTAATAAATACATTGGTAATGTTTGTAATATATAATTTTCATATTTAAGCCAGATATTTTTTCTAGGTTCTGGTTTAGATATTGATACTTTAAGTGCATCTTCTAAGAATTCTTTCCATTTAGGTAGAGTTTCAGCTTTATATTGGTTTTCATCCGAATAATTATTATCCTCTTTTAAATCTAATAATTGATATAGAAGTCCTGTGGTATAGGCACTAAAGCCTGTATCACCTTTTTCCACTTCCTTTTTTTCTGGATAATTAATTTTTCCATTATAAGCATTAATAATATCATCTATTACTCTATCTGCTTTTTCATGGAAAAATCTCATTTCATAACGAACCCAATAATCATATGGGCAATCTTCACCTTTATATAGTCTTTCCTTCTTTTTGTCATATATTACTAACATTTGTGTTGATTCACGTGATCCAAATTGTAAGGAATATCCTTTCTTTTTAGAACCATGAATTTCATAGTCTTTATTTTTGAAATTAGTAACAAATTGGTGTTTATCTAATTTTTCTTTAACTTCGTTAAATTTAATAATGTTTCCTTCTTTATCATCAATAGCAACATCACATCTTGAGCATTTAGCACGTAACTCAGTTTTTAATCTTAAAAGAAACATACGCCAATCAATGCCACGTCTTTCAATTTCTCTACATCCTTCTCCTTTAATTTCTATTTGGCAGGTATAATATCCTTCACCATTAATAGGTCCTTTAAGCTTTAAATCTATTCCTGGACATAAATGATATAAATATTCAAACCTACCTTTACCATATGATGCAGGAGTTATTTCTTCATCTGATAGTTTTAATAAGTCTTTAAAATATTCTAAATAGTTATTATTCATTTCTAATTCTAATTGAGTATCAAATGATTCATAATCGAATGTAAAAGATAAATAATCATGTTTTTTCTCTAACATTTCATCCTCCTTCTATAATAATTAGTATCTTGTATGTCATAACCGGGCTATTAGTAATGCCCGGTTCGGTAAAGCCTGCGGCTTTAAAAGGCTACGCCAAACATCCGCTTTCGCTTTGATGTTTTGGCTATAACGCCTTTTATATTTCCGCAATCGATTTTACCTAGGTCCTGGCGTTTGTAATAATACTAGCAATATTACTCTTCTTACTGGTTCTATAGCGTCCTATAGTTGACCAGCCAAGACCTTATTATTATTAATTTTTTATATTATTACATTTGCGTTCCTAGGTTCCGGGAAACACGAAGTCCATATTTCTTACATAATCATTTTAAAATACAAAAATTCGTATAGTCGGGACGGTATTTGACTTGAAGCAAATAATTAATTAAAAAATTCTAATACTAGGTAGTTTTTATGACTCATTCGTGATTTATTTGCCTAAACATTTTTTACTACTTTTATTATTTCCGATTGTATTATCTCAATACCCTACGTTCCAATTGATGGGGAAAAACCTCCGATTTCATAATATTTATTAATTTCTAAAACTATTTTTAGTTGTGCTTTCCAGTATAGTAGAAACGATATTTGACTTAGAGCACAATATTATAATATAAGGTGCTTTGTCGGATAGTCGGGACGGTATTTGACTTGAAGTACAATATTATAATAAATGGTGCTTTGTAATATAACGATGACCCTAGCTGCCTTGAAGCAATTAATATAGTACAACATTTCATTTTCCCACTAATATTATTGCAAACACATCGTGTACGGTTAGGGAGCTAGAATGCCTGATTCCTGCAAATCAATAATTTTTTTTACAATTAATATGATAAATAATGCTTTTTTCAACAGAATTCCATTTTGAGCTAAATTACATAATTTGCAATAAATAATTTACAAGGCGCCAATTCATATAGAAGGAAACTTCATTTTAATACTTTTACATAAATTATTTTAAAAAAAGGAACCAGCGCCATTTCTTCACAGAATGACCGGATTTCTTCTTTTTAAATAAAAAATTAAATATTTTTCATTAATATTATTACAAAAGGTTTTCCCTAACTCGTTTGACCAAAACCCAGGATTTCACCTTTTTGCATGTTTATTTTATTAAAACGGGGGTAGCTCATTTATCGACGCAGAGGCCGGATTTCTATGTAAAAAGAAAAAACCTAGAGCAAATGTGAATTTAATCACATAAGCTCTAGGCTTAATTATTATTTAAATGTTTTCTCTAACATACTATTATCAATTTCAATGTATGGTTTTGTATTTTTACAATCCGGATAATTAGAACAACCATAAAATTGTCCATACTTTCCTTCTCTCAAAAGCATTGGTTTACCACATTTATCACATCTAGGCATCTATTGCTTTTTGAGCATGTGGTCTAACATGACAATATTCATTTTCAGACATTCCAGGGAAATTTGTTATTCTCTTACCATTTTTAATGGTATTAACAATTTCTCCTTTTTTTATAACATCTATAGTTTTATCCCAAACACTTTTAACATTATTATCTAATATACTAACTGGCATATTCCAAAACTTGATACTTTCAAAGCGATATGCTCCACCATATTCTTTAAATACCGCAAACATGAATTTTGTTGTATTAAACATTTCACGAAGTTTTGAATCTTCCCATTCTTCATTTATAATTTCAGTAAATTTAAAAGTAGGGAATGACATACTTTCTACAATCCTACCTTTTTCGGTAATTCTAATTGTTTTAGGAACAATATTTGCTTTTACAAATTCATCAGTTACTGCTAATTTACCTTTTCCTTACCTTTTTTTCTCTCAACAGATAATTCCAAGTCTAATCTATCTAAAAATTCATTTACTTGTCCGAATATATCGATGGAATAATTACGTTCAATTTTTTTACTTTTAATTATTTCTTTAAAACTTTCTATTTCTGGAAACAAAGAAAACTTATTTAAACCATATAATTCAAAAAGTTCTTTTCTTAACCCTTCATAATCCTTCTTTTTAATAGTGATTTTTTCATAATAAATATCGGGAATATCATATGGAGTATCACCTAAAAATAGAATAAACCCGCCTTGTTGTGATTTCACTCTATCATTTATCCAACAATTTGTTAATACTTTAAAATTTTTATCTATGACAAATTTAGATTTACTAATTGAATTCAAAAATAATTGCTTAATATCATCGTCATTAGGTGAAAAATAGCTCGGAAAGCCAAAAACATATATTACACCATCTTCATTCATTTTATTATCTTCACTAGTTAAAAAAAATAAAGAATTTAAAAAATTAAAGGAAACATCTAACAACCTTGACTGAGCAATATAATGTTGACTTTCTATTGAAGTATGTAACTTATTACTATTATCTTCAATCAATCTATAATCTTTGAGTAAATTACCATACTCTTTTTCCTTTTGAATTGCCAATGTATAATCGCCTCTAAATAAAGACGGGATTAATCTTTTACCATCACCAAAGTCTTTTGGTTCACCTCTATATGCAATTAAGCAATCCTCACCGAATCTTTTTTTTAAAGTCTTAACTGACTCTAAAATGTTTTTAATATATCTAAGTATTTTTGCCATTAAATAATCCTCTTTTTTATCAATTTTCGAAACAATTTATCTAAATTATATCAAAATTTAAGGATTAAGGAAAGCCATTATATGCAATTCTCAATCAATAATTTATTACATAATTTTTCATTGTATTTCAATTTATTATTTATAACACATCTATTCACTATTACGATATCAACACATATTACTGAACAAGTCAAAAAGGTGATTCTTATACTGCAACAATATTCATTGGTATTAAGCCATTTTACTATATTTTTATTCTTTTTCCATCTATTCAAACATCTTGCCACTGTTACCAGGTTCGGTTACGATGTCCAATCTTCTTTCTGATGGAAGCAAAGAAAATTTTTGTGTCTATTCAAAAGAAAAAGGTGATTCTAACATTATTTTGGCCAAAATCACCTATTTTTAAGCTATTTTTTGCAATTTTTAGTCGTTTTTGCGATTTAGTAAGCAGATTGTTTCAACATGAAGAGTTGAGCTAAATAAATCTACTGGTGTAGCTTCCTCTAGCTTATAGCCAGCCTCTTCTAATATCTTAATATCTCTAGCTGCGGTAGCTATATTACATGATATATAAACAATCTTTGGTATTCTCATATCAATAACTGTTTTTAAGAATTCAATGTCACATCCCTTTCTAGGTGGATCAAAGAATATAACATCTATCTTTTCCTTATTTACTAATTCTTTGATTTTATCTTCACATTTACCACAGATAAATTCAGCATTATTAATATTATTTAATTCCTTATTAGAATTAGCATTCTTAATTGCATCCTCTACTATTTCAATACCATAAACCTTTTTAACATTCTTAGCTATATTTAATGTAATAGAGCCCATTCCACAATATGCATCTATTACATTCATATTAGAATCTAAATTAGCACATCTAATAGCTTCACTATATAGCTTTTCACATTGGTCATGATTTACCTGCATAAAGCTTGAAGGTGATACATTAAATTTTAATCCTAATATAGATTCAGTAACATACGGCTTACCATAGATTAATTTAAAATTATCTGATAATAATACATTATTTGTATTATTGTTAATGTTTAAATAGATAGATTTAATTGAAGGAAATTCATCCTTTAAATAATCTACTAGCTTAGAAAAATCATAATCAGCTGTAACAATTAATACAACCATATATTCATCTAATGCTGTATTTCTAATCATAAGCTCTCTAAATAATCCCTTATGATTTATTTCATCATAAATAGAAATATTAAATATACTTAAATATCTAGCTATAAATGCTACTATTTCATTAGCCTTATCATCTGATATTAAGCATTTATCAATAGATACAATCTTATGGCTTTTCTTCTCATAAAAGCCATATAATGTATTTCCATCATCATCCTTTATAAAAGGAACCATTATTTTATTACGATAAGCTAATTGCTTATCATTTTTAATAATTGGATTTAGCTTATAATCAAAATTTCTTAATGTTTGCTTAACCCTTAATTCCTTAATCATACATTCGGTTTCATATTTGATATGCATCATATCACATCCACCACAATATTCGTAATAAGGACATGAAGGCTCTACTCTATCTTTAGATGGTTCTAATATTTTAATTGCCTCTGCGAATGAATATTTCCTTTTAGGATTAGTTATTTTACAAATAACAGTTTCTCCCTCCATAGCCCCTTCTACAAAGACAACCTGTCCATCAATATGGGCTACACCATATCCATTAATATCAAAATTATCAATTTTTACCTTATATGTTTCACCCAAATTCATAAGTATACTCCTTCTATTTAGATGCCTTTAATTCCATAATAGCATCTCTTATCTGTGCAGCCATTTCGAAATTTAAATCCTTTGCATATTGCTTCATCTCATCCTCTAAGCTTAGGATTAATGCTGCCTTATCTTCCTTAGTTAATTGCTTATGATAAATAGCAGATGCGTCTACTACCTCATCAGCTACCTTCATTGTAATACTCTTTGGTATTTCTTTAATAATTGTTTGAGGTACAATACCATGCTCCTTATTATATTTATCCTGAATAGAACGTCTTCTTTCAGTTTCATCTATCGCAACTCTCATTGATGGTGATATTGTATCTGCATATAGTATTACCTTACCATCCTTATTTCTAGCTGCTCTACCTATTGTTTGAATTAAGCTTCTTTCACTTCTTAAAAAGCCCTGCTTATCAGCATCTAATATACAAACAAGTGAAACCTCTGGCAAGTCTAAGCCTTCTCTTAATAGGTTAATACCGACTAATACATCATATTTACCTAATCTTAAATCCTTTAATATTTCAATTCTTTCTAAGGCTTTTATCTCAGAATGTAAATAAGCTACCTTAACACCAAGCTTTTTTAAATATGATGTTAACTCCTCACTCATTTTAATAGTTAATGTAGTTACTAATACACGTTGATTGTTTTTAGAATGATTAACTATTTCTGCATAAATATCATCAACCTGACCAAGTGATGGTCTAACCTCAATAATAGGGTCTAATAGACCAGTAGGTCTAATGATTTGTTCTGTAATAGGATAATCCTTTTCCCAATCTCCTGGTGTTGCAGAAACAAATAACGCATCATTAATCTTCTTATCAAATTCTTCAAATTTTAGTGGTCTATTATCTAATGCACTAGGTAATCTAAATCCATAATTAACTAAATTAGATTTTCTAGATCTATCTCCATTATACATTCCTCCTACCTGAGGAATAGTAACATGAGATTCATCTACTATAAGTAAGAAATCCCTAGGGAAGAAATCTATTAATACTGATGGTGTTTCACCCTCAGCTCTTAATGATAGATGTCTAGAATAATTTTCAACTCCAGAGCATGAGCCAGTTTCTTCTAGCATTTCTATATCATATTTAGTTCTTTGTTCTATTCTTTCAGCCTCTAGTGGTTTACCCTCATCCTGAAATTTTTTAACCTGGTCCTTTAATTCAGCTCTTATTCTTCTTATAGCCTCCTCAAGCTTTGCCTTAGGAGTTACGAAATGTGTAGCGGCAAATATATTAGCAAACATAATATCAGATATAGGCTTTCCTGTAACTATATCAAATGTTCTAATACGCTCAACCTCATCATCAAAGAATTCAATTTTAATTCCAGTTGAATGCTCACTTGGAGGTATGATATCTAGGATATCTCCTCTAAATCTAAATGTACCTCTTTTGAATTCGAAATCATTTCTTTCAAATTGCATCTCAATTAATTTTTTCATAATTAATTTAGGGTTATATGATTCTCCAACTCTAATTGTAAGCATAGAATCCTTATAATCAGATGGGTCACCAATACCATAAATACATGAAACAGATGCCACAACAATAACATCCTTATAATCCATTAATGCCGCTGTCGCGCTATGTCTTAGCTCATCTATTTCATCATTAATTTGAGCATCCTTTTCAATATATGTATCACTAGATACTACATAAGCCTCTGGCTGATAATAATCATAATATGAAATGAAATATTCAACATGGTTTTCCGGAAACAATTGCTTAAATTCATTATAAAGCTGTCCAGCTAATGTCTTATTATGAGCTAATATTAATGTTGGCTTATTTAATCTTTGAATAATATTTGCCATCGTAAATGTCTTACCAGTACCAGTCGCTCCTAATAGAGTTTGACGCTTTATACCATTATTAAAATTATTAACTATATTATCAATAGCTGCTGGCTGATCACCAGTAGGCTCATATTTTGATACTAATTTAAATCCCATATAAAGCACCTCCTCTTAGCGAATAAAGTCTTCAGGTAAAACTGAAGACTTCCTATTTATTCTAATAAATCTAAAATATCCTGCTTAGATAATTTCTTAATACCTTCGCTATTAACAACACTTTCGGCTAATTCTCTCTTAATCTTTTGAAGCTCCATAACCTTCTCTTCAATAGTATCCTTACAGATTAATCTTAATACATTTACATTCTTAGTTTGACCAATTCTATAAGCTCTATCTGAAGCCTGAAGTTCAGCACTAGAATTCCACCATGGATCTAGATGAATTACCATATCAGCACCAACTAAATTTAAGCCAGTACCACCAGCCTTTAATGAAATAATGAATACCTTTATATCAGTATTAGCATTAAATTCATCAACCATTTCCATTCTAGTCTTAGCCTTAGTAGTACCATCTAGAATAAAGTTTCTAATTCCCATATCATCTAATTCCTTAGATAAAATAGGGAAGCTTTGAGCAAATTGTGAGAATACTAATATTCTATGACCACCTTCAATAGATGATTTAATAATATCTACTGCCATATTAATCTTAGTATTATCAAAATGCTCCTGTAGGATTAATTCTGGAGTAATACAAATTTGTCTTAATCTTGTTAATAAGGCAAGAATATTGTTACCACCAGACTTGATATCTTCCTTTAGCTTTTCAACGTAACCATTATAAATATCACGTTGCTTATTCTCCATCTTATAATAATAGCACTCTTCAATCTTATCAGGTAAATCCTTTAATACATCCTTCTTAGTACGTCTTAGGATAAATGGAGATACTCTCTTCTTTAAATTATCTAATGTTTCTAAATCATCATGAACAATTAATGATTCATATCTTGATTTAAAATGAGAATAATTTGATAAATAACCTGGCATCAAGAAATCAAAGATACTCCATAAATCTGCTAAACCATTTTCAATTGGTGTACCAGTTAAAGCAAAATTAATTTCGCTATTTAATGCCTTTATAGCTTCACTCTTTTGAGCGAATTGATTCTTAATAAATTGAGCCTCATCAGCGATTACAAATCTAAATTCAGAATCATATAATGTAATATCTCTTCTTAAAGAATCATATGATGTAATATATAATTCCTTTTGATTCTTCTTAATATTACGAATTAAATCAGTTCTTTCCTCAATAGAACCTAATATCATCTTAACAGGATAATTAAATCCCCACTTCTCGCATTCATTTTCCCAGTTATAAACTAATGACATAGGACATACGATTAAAGATGGCTTATTTACTGTATCAGAATCTAAGAATGAAATAATTTCTAAAGTCTTACCTAAACCCATATCATCAGCTAAAATACCACCAAAACCATATGAAGTTAATGTCTTTAACCACTTAAAGCCTTCAATTTGATATTCTCTTAGCTTCTTATCAAATGGATCATTAGGATTGAAGCTAGACTTCTTATAATTTTGGATAGTCTTAATCATCTTAACTACTTCATCATCCATTGATAAATTAGTATCAACACCAGATACTAACTTTAATAAATAATTAAGTGGCTTAGTAATAGGCTTAGCTAAATCCTTAATAGAGATATTGAAATCCTCCATAAAGTCATCTAATTCCTTAGCTACATCCTCATCTATTTCTAGAATTGTGTTATCCTCAAGTCTAACGAATTTCTTCTTTTCATGATATGCCTCTAGCATCTTCTTTAAATCCTTAGATGACATATCAGCGTCAAATCTGAAATCAAGTAATCCAACATTATATGAAATATTAATAGATGTTCTCTTAGATTTCTTAGCATTTATCTTCTTCATTGATTCATCAAAATAAACCTCACCAAAGGCTTTAATCTGTGATAAATCAGATGTTAATAGAACATATTGATCCTCAATATCAATAATTCTATATTGCTTTTGCTCACCCTTCTTAAATCCATATGTTTCAATAGTTGTTAGATAAGCATCTAATAATTCCTTAATATATGGGCTTGCTCTATCATCTAATGGACAAGAAATCTTAGGCTGTAAATATACAATTTCCTTATCATATGATAAATATGAATTAATTCTAATATTTGGAACTGGATATTTTTCATAGAAATCATCTCTTACATTAATACTATTTCTAATTAATGGTAATAATGAAGAAATAAATTTATCACTATTTACATCAATCTTTAATGAACCATTTATTTTAAATAAATAATTAAATAGCTTATTCTCTAGTCTATTCTTATATTGATATGCATAAATATTTTCATCATCATAAAAATATGCTCTATTAATACCAGAAACTAATATTTTACTATCATTAGGTGCTTTAATTACAAGCTCAGCTGAATTTAATTCTAGATAAGACATATCAGTAGATAAGATAGTTCTATTTACTGGCTTTAGCTCATCCTGAGATTTAAATAATATAGTTCTTCCTAAATAAATCTCAAATAGCTTTAACAATTGAGACTTTCTTATTCTAATAAATTTTTGACTACCTACAGTACTAATATTAGATACGAATGTATATAAATCCTTAGATACATCGTCGAAGCATTCATATGAATGAGTAAATTCAAGACGTTGTCCATAAGATATAACCTTATTATTTTCTGTAGCGTCAATAAATTCATTAATATCCTTGATGATATAATCCTTATCATAGCCTATCTTTAAAGATAGAACATATTCATTTTGAATAACCTCTACTACAGGAATTAAATGTAATAATCCAAAATATGGATTAGTTACTCTTAATGTTTCAGCTAATGAATTTAAAATAACATTTTGAGCAGCTGATTCCTTCTTAGATAAATATAGATTATATTCCTTATCAAACTTTTCCTTATTAACTATCATTAAAGCTAATGTATATAAAGCAGCCTCATGAATACAGCTATTATTCTTATAAAAATTTAAGCATGAGCATGAAGTCTCCTTAATCTTAAAGTTCTTATCAAGACGAAGTTCTGATTTAGTTGTCATCATTGCGTTTAAAAATAATGTTGTTGGTGTAACAACAAAATCCCCATTATCCTCTTCTATTCTTATATAAAGCAAAGGATTGTTCATTGCATTATCTAGGAAAACCTTTAATGTTTGATTACCATCATACTTATATAAAATCTCACTTAGTCTCATAATAACAACCTCTTAAATGTTTTATAGTGTCTTTAATAATTATAGCACACTTGGTTTGATTTTTGTAGATTAATTTGTCGTTTTTTCACATATGAAAAGGCTTTTATTTAATATAAAAAATTGATATAATATATAATAATGAAAGAGAGTGATGAATAATGAACATTTTAGAATCAGGCGAGGATTATCTTGAAGCCATTTTAATGTTAAGTGAAAAAAAAGATGGTGTACACGCAATTGACATTTGTGAACACCTTAAAATAACTAAACCATCAGTTTCAGTAATGCTAAAAAGATTACGTGAGGATGGATATATAACAATTGATAATGATAATCATCTTCATCTAACTGAAAAGGGATTACCAATTGCAGAAAAGGTTTATGATAGACATAAATATTTAAAGAGCCTATTAATTAAAATTGGAGTTAATCCTGTTACTGCTGAGGAGGATGCTTGTAAGATTGAGCATGACCTATCAGATGAAACATATGAAAAGATTAAACAAGCTTTTCCAAATAAATAATTTAGTACAAAAAAAGTAATGGTTGCCCATTACTTTTTTAACTATTACTTTGTTGATAAGAAATCCTTAATGAAAGATGTAGCTAATTCAATGTTCTCATCTAAAGTTAATCTAGAATAACCTTGTAAATAACCACAGATGACGTCAATGAAGCCACATGCGAAGAAAGAAATCTCAGCATGTCTTTTAGCTGGATCTTGATACTTAGTAACAAACTTAGAACAAGCAAATAAATTCTCGATTACATATTCCTTATATTGTGTAAGGAATGTTGCTGGATAAATACCAGATGCGATTAATCTATAATCCTGCTCATTCTTTCTAATTACTTCTAAAGACTTCTTTAGGCTTGCCTCAATACTTGCCTCTGGATTCTTAATATATTCGTCTAAAACTTCCTTAGCATTCTTTAAAACGTCGTTTTGAATTTCGGCAACTAAATCGTTAATGTCATTATAATGACAATAGAATGTAGACTTAGAAATATCTGCTCTATCTACGATTTCCTTAACTGTAATCTTACTTGAATCCTTCTTTTCATTAATTAGCTCTGCATAAGCTGTTCTAATTGATTTTCTTGATCTAATTGAATTTCTATACTCTTTACTCATTTTCATACTCCTCCTATTAAAATTTTAGTAATCGCTATACACATTCTTATTATACGTTATAATTCGAACTAAAACAATACTTTTATACAAAAATTTACTTTTTTATTATTTTATTCCAATTTTAGTTAACATTCAAAAAATAATCGAATATCTTATATAGCTCTAGATATCTATCATTGATCATACCAACATTAGCTCCAAGTTCCATAATGTCGCTACCTGTATTTTCCCATTCCTTCCAATTAGGTAAATCACTAGAATTAGGATTTCCAGTTTTAGCAAAATTTGACCAATAATTAAGCATTTTATTAGATAAGCTAATATCAGTATCATCATATCTATAATCATATGGTGATTTATAAACATTACCATATGCATATATCATTTCACCAGAATGATATGTACCATAATATCCATTTTCTTTAGTGAACTGGTATCTATAAACTTTAGTATTACTACCTAAGGCAGCTCTACTCCATGAATGATGAGGATAAATAAACCACCAAACAGATATTATTTCATTAAATGCACTAAAGGCATCCTCTTCTATTTTATCCTTATAAAGGTTTACTATCTTTTTAATTGTTTCATCATCAAATAATTCTTTTAATCTTTCTTCGATATTATTCTTATTTGTTGGACTAAATAAATATTTAGGTATAACAAAGGCATCTGCCTCCTTTACGTTATATCCATTTAGTAATGCTTCCTCATTATTTTCATTATCTAAATATACCTGATATGGATATTTATCTAATGCATATCCATCTATTGTCATACAATCATTTGCATATTTAGTATTAACAAGCTTAGACGCATCTACTTTTCTTAATTCAGAAATATTCTTAGCATTAAATTCAGCCATGATTTTCTTACCAGTATCTAATGCATCATTTAGTTTTCTAAATGTATGAGGTGGCTCTTTTACTACCAAAGAGCTTGATTCACCAATTGCTCTTTTAAATAAGCCCTTAGCTAATTTAGATGTACAAATAGCTGATACACTAGATGAACCAGCACTTTCACCTGCTATAGTAATATTATTTTCATCTCCACCAAAATATTTGGCATTATCCTTAACCCATTTAATAGCCTTAATTTGATCTAATAAGCCATAATTACCAGTTGTATTATTTTCTGATTCAGCTATTAATTCTTCATTTGCATAATATCCAAATATACCTAGTCTATATTGGATAGTTACCATAATAACTCCAGTCTTTGCCATCTCTTCTCCATTATAATCATCGAAGGCAGCACTACCTGTTGTTAATGAACCACCATGGATATATACCAAGACAGGTAAATTATCCTTATCTGTATTAGGCTTCCATACATTTAAATATAATGAATCCTCGCTAACAGGCTCAACATCAGTTGAAATATAATTAGGATGCCAAGCTCCCTCTGCGTACATATTTACAAGTGATGATACAACCTCATTATTTTTAGGCTGATATGATTTTGCTTTAAACTGACTACAATCTAAAACTCCATCCCAGTTATCAACATTTTGTGGCTCCCTCCATCTTAAGTCACCTACAGGTGGCTTAGCGTATGGAATACCAGCATAAACTAATACATCCTTATTCTCATTATATACACCTTGAATTTTACCATTTTCAATTTGTAGCACATCAGTATTAATAGGGTTATTATAATTTACAGCACTCTTTAATGTAACCTTAGGCTTCGCAAAAATAATAACAATAAGGGTTGCTATACTAAAGCCTAAAATTAAAAATAATCTCTTTTTAAAATTAGCTTTAATATATAAAATTCTAAGCACTAAATATGTGACAATAAAAATTAATTCAAATATAAATAAATATAAGGGTCCATTAGCTAAATCTAAATAGAATATGATAATTCCAAATAAAGAAACTAGAAATAAAAAAAATAAAATTTCTAAAATAATCCTTCTTTTAGACATTATTTCATCCCTTTCCAGCCGATTTTATCACAAATATTCTAATTTGTACACAAAAATTTCTATAGAATAAAAACAAACTCCCAGTCCAAGAGTTTGTTTCCTATTTTATAACACATTCATCTTCTCTTCAAATGGTAATATTTGAATCTCTAAATTGCCATTTAAAATTCTTAATTCATCAATTAATGACTTCTCATCATTTGGGTTTTTCATCTTAATTTTAAAAGATAATCTAAACATAGATCCCATACCAGTTGTCTTAACCTCTACACTTTCAGATTCCTTTAAATACTTTTCAAATGCTGGCTTAAATACATCACTATAATCTAATGATTCAGGGATAGTTACTCTTAGTAGCATTTCCTTTTCATTAATCTTATGCTCGAAGATATGTAAGAATGTTAAGCCTACATAGATTAATCCAAATCCAATTAATACTAAAGCGCCATATGCCAAATAGCCCATACCAAAGGCAACACCAGCACCCATTGTAATAAATATAGATGCAATCTCATCGGCAGAGCCTGGGGCACTTCTAAATCTAATAAGTGCGAACGCTCCACCTATCGCAATGCCTATACCTAAATTACCATTTACAAATGATAATATTACTCCAACTACTGCTGGTAATAAGGCATTAACTAAGAAAAACCTCTTTGTTGATTTTACTCTAAATGATAATATCCATGCATAAATAATACCAGATATTAACGCAACTCCAATCATTATAAAGAATTGTAATTCACTTGATAATGATTCATTATTAAATATTGAACTAAACATAGCTTCCAATTTCCTTTCTATCTATATTAATTATTTCTCTTTTATATGCTTCTCCATATTTAGAAAAGCTATTCTTATAAATCTTTCCATTTGATAATAAAGTAGATAACCAAATAGGAATGGCCTCCTGAACCTTTATTTCTAAAATAGTTGAACCTTCATCTAACAATGACTTACCATCTGTTGATGTAGATAGATTTAAATCATCTAATCTATATCTTGGGTTATAATCTATTGTTAATCTTAAATCACCATCTGGCTCATAATATGCTTCTCTATCATAAATTATTAAGCACGAAGGCTTTAGTGATTCATAATAATCCCTAAAATATGTTATTTCCTTTTCGATTTGTGAATCACTAAATACATCATTCTTATTAAAGAATTTATTTACCTCATCAATTGATGTTTGAATTCTTCTTTTATAAACAATCCCATATGCCTTTCTTTTTAATTCTAAGAATACAGGCTTACCTGGCTTAGCTAAGCCATAGGATCTAAGTCTACATTTTTCTTTAAATTCAGGCTTATCTAATGATTCTCTAATTAATCTATGATTAGGAGTATCATAATATAATGAGCAAATTGAAGTTCTACCATATTGGTCTAAAACCATATGTCCCTTTAATCCTTCAACTAAATATTTTGTTTGTTCTTTAGTTAATAAATATTTTATTTCGTATCTCTTCATAACATTAATTGCGTCTGACATATTTTATACCTCCTTGGGTTATTTGTAGCTTCATTATAAATATTAAAAAAAGTGAAAGCAATGCTTCACACAACCTTCACTTTATTACACAAATTTATCCAAAAATATTCACATTTTAATCACATAATTAAAGGGATACCGATACAAGATATCCCTTAATTATTAATTATTAGCTTTTAAGAATTCAATAAATTCAGCTTGAGAAATAGGCTTTGAATAATAATATCCTTGGATATATTCAACATTAATCTTTCTAACAACTAATGTTTGTTCATAGGTTTCAATACCCTCAAATACAATCTTATATCCTAATCCCTTAATCATATTAATAGTTGAATTCATTACATATGAGGCAATCTCATTATTAAAATATGAATTAACCATTGTCTTATCAAACTTAACAATATCAACAGGCATTTCAACAATATAATTTAAATTAGAATTACCAGTACCGAAATCATCAAGTGAGAATGTAAATCCATAATCCTTTAATATCTCTATATTATTTAATAATATTCTTTGAGCTATTTGACCAGTTTCAGTAATTTCCAAATTAATGTATTTAGGATCAACATTATATTTCTTTACTATTTCAATATATGAAGCTGCGAAATTTTCCTGAAGACATTGAATAGTAGATAGATTAACCTCAATATAATGAAGGCCTAGCTTTTCCATATCGTTTTCACTAATGAATTGACATACCTTTTCAAATACAATCTTACCTAATTCTACTATTTTTCCATCTCTTTCCATATCCTCAATAAAATCATTAGGGAAAATTAATTTTCCATCATCATCTAATAATCTCACTAAAGCCTCAGCAGATGTAAAACTCATATTAACATTAGAATAGATTGGTTGGAAATAAACAACTACTCTCTTTTGAGCTAATGCTCTATCACACTTTTGTTTAGTTGCGAATCTATTATGAGCCTCGCTAACATCGCTAGCTGTAACATTAATTACATGCTTCTCTATTTTTGCTTGCTTTAAATTCATATAATCCATTACATCAATAAAATCATTACCATCATAATATAAAGATAAATCATTAAATAGGAATACCTTAGCTGGTATTTCAGTAACTATATTATTCTTTAAATAGAATTTTTCTTTAAATTTATCTATTTCCTCTAATATATTCTTCTTATTCTTATTATCAGTACAAACTATGATATCATTTCTATCATTCTTAAATATTTTAACTGGATAATTTGATATAGCCTTTACTAATGTTTTAGGGAATGTATTATAATCTACAACAACCTTAGTCATTTCATTATCATAATTTACTAATAAGATTTCCTTATTAATTCCCTTTTTAATAGCGTAATCAATATATTCCTTAAATGCTCTTTTATTTAAAGCACCAGTTGCCTTATCAATATTTAATGATGGATTTTCTAGCATGATATAAATAACTAGTGAGCCTAAGGATTCTGCCAAAGATACAGATAATATTACAATACCTAAATCAGCTACTACGTAATTAAAGAATCCTTGTACTGCTGAACCTAATAACCATAATGATAAGAATATAATTACACCATATACTCTCTTTTCATATATTTCTTTTCTATATCTTAAAACTACATATAATGTTAATGCCATAAATGTAAACGCACCAACATAGGTTATTATAATTGGAACACCTTCAGTAAAATCATTTAATCCAACAGGATCATAATGAACACTAATTGGTAATGAATATATTAAAACTGTACATATCATTAATAATATGAATGTTGATAAGCATAATGATGAAAATAATTTTCTATGAAGATTTTCAATATCACCTAATACATATACTAAACCTAAGCTTACTACTAATACTACTGTAACAAGATATGATTTAGCTATTAGCTTAATAAAGAATTCACTAAAAATATCAGGCTTATTAATAGCAACTATTGAAAATATATCAAGAGCTAATGAAACAAAGATTGAAATAGCTTGATATAAAAATAGTTTGTTAGATCTTACAGCATACTTTCTATCAATATAATAGAAAATGAATACTACTAGCATAATTATTAAACCAGCAACCTGTAATAATATATTCATAACATCAGCCCCTTCTCTCATTATAATTCTATCATAGTCGATATAATATGACTAGAATTAAAATATATTAATATTTTATCGAATAATAAACGATACAGAAAATTAAAAAATGGTACCTATTTCAAATAGATACCATTTATATTATTAAGCTAACTTCTTTTCTAGATTTTCTCTAATCTTTACAATGAAATCATGAGAATTTAAGGCAGTAACCTTAGTACCCTCAACAACTAGATTTACTAAATCCTTAGTCATATAGCCTTGTAACAATGTATCAA
This sequence comes from Acholeplasmatales bacterium, assembly GCA_017449215.1. Lineage (GTDB taxonomy): Bacteria > Bacillota_I > Bacilli_A > Acholeplasmatales > Anaeroplasmataceae > Anaeroplasma. The sequence goes on from JAFSJY010000029.1 coordinate 19,595, forward strand.
TACATGCCTCTTCAAGCTTTTCACCGAAATTATATAAATCCTTTAGATTATCAAATTCAGCTCTTTTCTTTAAAGCTCCACTCCATGCAAAGATTGTTGCCATAGGGTTAGTTGATGTTTCCTCACCCTTTAGATATTTATAATAATGTCTAGTTACTGTACCATGAGCAGCTTCAAATTCAAATTTTCCATCTGGTGAAACTAATACAGATGTCATCATAGCAAGTGAACCAAATGCAGTTGATACCATATCACTCATAACATCACCATCATAGTTCTTAAGTGCCCAAATATAGCCACCCTCACTTCTAATAACACGTGCAACAGCGTCATCAATTAATGTATAGAAATAAGTGATGCCAAGCTTTTCAAATTCTGCCTTATAGAATTTTTCATAAATTTCTTGGAACTTTAATTTAAATGTTTGGTCATATTTTTTAGAAATTGTATCCTTAGTAGAGAACCATAAATCCTGCTTAGTAGCAATTGCAAACTTGAAGCATGAATGAGCAAATGATTCAATTGAAGAATCCTTATTATATAAGCCCTGTAAAACACCAGCACATTCGAAATCATAAATTGTATCTCTTTGTACATTACCATCACAATCAGTGAAGATTAATTCTGCCTTACCTGGCTTTTCAACTCTAATTTCAGTATCCTTATAAACATCACCATAAGCATGACGAGCAATAGTAATTGGCTTCTTCCAATTCTTTACTACTGGCTTAATAGTATCAATAATGATTGGTGCTCTAAATACAGTACCATCTAAAATAGATCTAATTGTACCATTAGGGCTCTTCCACATATTAGATAGATTATATTCCTCTACTCTTTGCTTATTAGGTGTAATTGTAGCACACTTAACAGCTACACCATATTTCTTAGCAGCGTTTGCAGAATCAATTGTAACCTGGTCCTTAGTCTTTTCTCTTTCTACTAATCCTAGGTCATAATATTCTGTCTTTAAATCTACGAAAGGTAAGATTAATTCATCCTTAATCATCTTCCATAGAATTCTTGTCATTTCGTCTCCATCCATCTCAACAAGTGGCGTAGACATTTTAATTTTTTCCATAATTTCAATACCTCCGAAATCATAAATATTATAAAGTATTTATGCAACGAATAAAAGTAAAAATTGACTATAACATTAAAGATGTATAATTTTACAAAGAAATTTAAAACTCGAGTATTAATTTAAACAAAGGAAAAAGCCCTAATACTATGTATTAAAGCTTAAAATAATGTTTGGATTTTATCCATATATTTATTCATTCTTTTCTTTTTATGCTTTATAGATGTTAATACTTCCTTAAAGGCAACAGTATTATCAGCGTTATTAACTATTCTTGCCTCTTTAGTATTAGGAAAACATTTAAAATTAAAAGGCCACATATGCTCTTCAATTATTTCGCATACCTTATCACTTATATCAAAATCTCTTTTAGCATTACTAGATGCAATAAAAGGATGTTTTTTAGCGTGATGCTTCTTCTTAGATTTATCCTTTCTCCAATCATATAAATAATAATCATGAAGTATTGATGCGATTAGGATAGATTCTAAATCTAAATACTTTTTTCTTCTTAATGCTCTTTTTATAGCAAGCTTAGCTACTCTAAATGAATGTAGGTATGTATTAGAACCTCTATGCATACTTACTTCATTCATTTTTAATATCTTTTCATTATTTAAATAGCTTTGATATATACTTTCTAATCTTTCTTTCTCTTCTAATGATAGTTTCATTTTTCACACCTACGCGATAATTATACTAGCATTTAAGATATTGTCCATAAGTTTTATTAATAAATACGCTTACCAATAATTAAAACAGGAATTAATCCTGCTTAAAATCTATATTTTGTTTTCCATCATAAATGGATCTGTTTCATCCTCTATAGATATATTTCTAGTATCAGATGCACTATTCATAATATCCTCAATGATAATTTCTTCATCTTCAATAAATTATAATTTTGACTAGCCTTAACAGTATGACCAAAATATTTAGATGTTGTAAATAGAATAAAAATTGTTAATTTTCGTAACAAATTAGCAATTTTTTATATAAATTATCCATTAATATAGCTCCAAGTGGTGCTGTTATTAATATAGATACTACCGCTGCAGTTAAAACTAATGTGCCACATGCTAATCCTTCTGTTAAAGCTATCGCTCCTATAGATGCTTGAACTGTAGCCTTAGGTAAATATGAAATAATAATAAATATTTTTTCTTTAAAGGAGAATCTAGTTGCGATTACGCAAATAACAACTCCAATACTTCTAAATATTAAAGCTATAAATATCATACCAACTATAATCGCACCTTCCTTTGAGAATGCATAATGAATATCAGTTGCGATACCAACAAGTGTAAACAACAATATTTCAAAGCCCTGCCATAATGAATTATATGAGCTTTGTATTTCTTTAGCTTCTTCCTTTTTAAATAAATTAATTATTAAAGCCATAACAATAATAGCAAGTAATGAAGAAACACTAAAATAAGGCTTTAATACATTTTCTAATGCGATCATACCAAATGAAAATGCTAGCATTAAAATTACATTAATTATCTTATTTGTTTTTAAATATCTAATTATTAATACAATTAATGAGCCTATCGCAATACCAAGTAATATACCTGAAATTATACTTAATGGAATTTGAGATAATCCCCAGACATCAAATGTATTTGTCGCTACTAAATTCTTAAATGAATAAAATAATACAATTACAAAAATATCATCGCATGAGGCACCAGCCATAATAACCTCAGGTACACTATTTTCCTTACCATAGCCTTCATTCATTAGCTTAATCATTCTAGGTACTACTATCGCAGGTGATACTGCCGCTAGTACACTACCTAATAATAAAGCCTCTAAATAGGATATATCTAAAAATAAAGGTGCGAATATAGTAACACCTATTATCTCAAATGTTGCTGGTAAAAAGCACATTAATATTGCAGGTCTTCCAATCTTCTTTAAATTATTAATATCTAAAGATAATCCACTTCTAGTTAATATAATTACTAAAGCAATTTGTCTTAAATATGATGATATAGATATTAATGTATCATCTACAATATTTAATACAGATGGTCCTATTAAAATACCTAATATGATGTACCAAATTATTTTAGGTATTTTTATTTTTTCAATTAACAAGCCACCTAATATACCAAATCCAAAAATGATAGCTAATGATAAAAATATATTCATACTTTCCTCCAAATAAATAAAAAGCTGATTTAGTCCACGAGTAAAAAAACTCATAGACGTCATCAGCTTAAATAAGCGGTTTTGCATAAAGCATGGGAGACAATCATTCCCAACGATATTATTTTATAACAATTCTTTTATTATGTCCATAAGGATGTAATAAACATATGTGATGTATCCTTTGCCTTTTTAAATCCACAATTATCTTTTATTACTACGTACTTTTAAAATAACAACATTTAAAATTAAGAATACTACAGTAGTAACAATTAAATATACAAACATACCTGTTTTATTAATACTATTACTAAATAAATCAATCTTTACAGAAAAGCCTGATTCTAATGAGCTTCTTAATTCTTCTGATTTACTACCAGCCTCTTCTAAATAATTATTTAATAATGATACTCTAGCAAGACCAGCAGAATGACTTCCAGGAATTACACTACAAATATATTGTATACCCTTTGGGAAAGTAGATAATGGCATATAAGCACCAATTACAAATCCTGATATAGCACAAATTAAACCAGTAAATGCTCCATGAGCACCAGTAGTTTTAATAAAGCTTGTTAATGCATATGCAAATAGTGATGCGTTAAAGCTTCCTAAAATAATTGAACCATATAAAATTAATACATCCCTAAATTTCATATTTAATGTACCAGTTGAGGCTAGAAAGATAATTCCAGCAATAGATACAATAACCATAATTAATAATGTTGATAGGAATACACCTAAAATATATGAAATATAAATCTTAATACTTGATACAGGGCTTGCCTTATAATCATTTTCTATTCCCTTTTCTCTATCACTTATAATAACTGATAAACAAGAAAATGAAACTGTAATTGCACTTACACCAAGTACACCAGCTATTAACCAATTATAAGCTATTGCTTTAGAATAATTAGAATCAAATAAATTAATTACACCACTTCTTTCTAAGGCACCCTTTACAGAATCAATTTGTAAATCACCTAAGAATAATATAAATAAAAGTAATACTAATAAAGGAGATAATAAAGAAAAGAATACACCAGTTTTATCTCTTAAGAATACTTTCATATTTCTTTTAGTTAAACTAAATATAGTCTTCATTATTCTAGCTCCTTTCCTGTAACCTTTAAGAATACATCATCCATATCACCCTTTATTACCTCAAAGTCAGATAATATGTCTTTATTATTTTCAATAAATTCAATTACATCCTCTGATTTATCAAATGGAATATAATAAGCATTAGTTTTATATTCAAATCCATTAAATCTATTTTCTATATCTATATTCTTATCAATATAGATTTTTAAATAATTCTTAGTATATTTTTCCTTTAAATTAATAGGTGAATCACTTACTAGGATATGACCATGATCTATAATAACAACTCTATTAGCATCCTTAGTTTCTTCCATATAATGAGTTGTTAGAAATACTGTTAGATTATTATTCTTTCTTAAATCATCTATTACCTTCCATACCATTATTCTACTTTTAGGATCTAATCCTGTAGTAGGCTCATCTAAGAATAATATCTTAGGATTATGAATTAAAGCTCTAGCTATATCAGCCCTTCTTCTTTGTCCTCCTGATAAGCTTTTATATTTCTTATTTAATATCTCAGATAAATCTAATATATTAGTTAAATAATCAATTCTTTCTTTAATATAATTCTTATCTAACTCATAACAAGCCGCTCTAGATTTTAGATTTTCTAATACTGTTAATCTATCATCTAAAACAGAGCCTTGGAATACTACTCCAATTTGTCTTTTAGCCTCACTATTTAATATACTTTCTCCACATATTTTTATTTCACCACTATCAGGCTTAATAATATTACAAATCATATTAATAGTTGTAGACTTACCAGCACCATTCACACCCAAAAAAGCAAATAGTTCTCCTTCATATACCTCAAAAGATATATTATCTACAGCCTTTAAATCTCCATATGATTTTGATAGATTCTTTACCTCTATTACATTCATATCTTTTTCCTCCCAACCAACCTAATATTATCACTAGCATATTATTTATACTAGAATATTCTAGTTTACATTTAGAAACTATTGGTTTCTTTTAATAGTTTACATAGTAAAAGTCCTATAAATAGGACCCTTTTTAAATATATTTTAATCTTCTACATGCATAAATATATAATAACATACTAGATGAATACCAAGGAGACGCATCTGACGCATAACCTGTAATTGGATCTAGCTCCTGTGACATTGGATTAATATCATAATTCTTAACTAATCCATCTATCCATTTATCTAATAATTCATTAAATTCATCACTTAAATTATATTTATCCATCCATATAGAGCATCTTAATGCTATTAAGGCTTGACTATAATATCCCCAAGAATTATCTGTTTTATTTAATTTATCAGATGAAATAGATATAGATGGGAATGGATAATTAGTATTAAATTCATTTTTATTTTTAATATAATTATCTATTATATTATTTATCATTTCCTTATCATCCTCTATATCTAATACATCCTCTAAAAATAAATGAAATATAGATGATGATTTAGTTTTATTATATTTATTATCAATATCTAAATCATAAAAATAATTATCATTCTTATCATATAAATATTTAGATATTGACTTTTTAACATCTATTGATAAATTCTTATATTTAATAATATCTTCTTTTTTATTTAATATATCTGCAATTTTAGATAAATAATATAATCCACCATATAAATTACATGACATATCGAGTGCGGCTATTGGTGTTCTTTCTGATTTAGGTAAAACCTTAGCGATTTGCTTAACACCATTTATTTCATAATTTCCCTTATATATCATTCCATTAAGTCTTGGTGAATTATCATGTCCTGTATCATATCCTACAAACATTTCTACTAAATTAAGCTTTCTTGTCATTCTATATTTATATAAGAAATTAATCCATTTAATACCAGCTTCATATACAACCTTTAATAATTCATTATCTTTAGTTTTTAAATATACTAAATATGATAAATGAATAAATGATACACATTCTTGAATTTGATAATAACAAGGTCCATCAATATCCTTAATAGCATATGGTAATAGGCCATCTTCATTTTGATATTTAATGAAATTAATAATGGTATTTTTGAAGATACTATAATCATTATATAAATATCCATACATTACTGAATCATATAAATGCTCGAGCCATACACCAGGATATTGATTAGATATCATTATCATTGGCAATTCTAGATTATGAATATTTCTTATATGATTCTTTAATTTATTTTCTACAATATCATATATTTCTCTTATTCTTTTATTTCTATTTAATTCCCATTCTTTTCTTGTTATTCTATATACCTTATCTATTTCGCCCTTATCTGATTCAAATGTTTTAATAAATCTCATTCCATTTTTTATAGCAGTCTTTTCAGAAGGTAAATTATTAATATTCATATATGAATATACTTCATCATAATTAAATCTCAAGAAAAAATAATCCTTAATAGCACTAGTCATTTCATGACCTAGGCCCATTTTATGATGATCCAATCTTAAATGATATCCTATTTCAGGCTTTAGCTCATTTTCGATATTTTGAATAGAGATACCACAATCTCCTATCATCTCACCAGTTTCTTTTAATACTACTGCCCAAAGCCCAAATCCATTTTCCTTATAGCTATTCATACACCAATTAATCCATCTTAAAACACCATTATCATCATATGGTTTTGGATAATATTGCATATTTATAGGATCTGATAAAACCTTTTTTAAGGATTCAAAATCATCAAGATTCATTTCTCTAATTATTAATCTTTTAGTTTCAGTAATAATCGCCATAATGTACACTCCGATATTTATTATACTATTTATTTATAAGAAAAAAACGCCCATTTCTGAGCGTTTATCAATATTATATTAAATCTTTATAAATATATGTAAACTATTAAAGTAGTGTTAAGCATTACCTTGCGTTTCAGGAATTTCGAAGTATGTTGTTCTTAAATTTGAAATTTCTGCCAAGAATTCCTCTTCAAGCCACTCACTTCTATCATTTTTACCATATCCAAATGTGAATTTAAAATATTCTAATGCATTAAGATTTTCGTTAAGTTTAAATTCAATGTCCTTAAATTCAAGATAATAATTGCCAGCACCATATAGTGCATCATATAAAGCAGATGATGCAACATTTATTGTCTTATTTAAATGATAAACTCTATCAGTCACAGTAAAGTTATCTAATTCTTTTAAAATTGTATCACATAGAGCAAAGTTACATACATTCTCCATATTGTTATTTAGGCATCTATTAACAAAGTTTGACGCAATACTTCTTTCCATTGGATTAGTACTATCAATATATTCTGTGTGCTCTACTAAATTTTGTCCACTTTGGATAAATAGACGATAGCTATCAGTATCAATATTGTATGTTGAATACCCAACTAATGATGCATCATCAAAGCTAACAGTCGAACTTGTTGCCTGCTTTTGTAAAACATTACCATAGTTATAAGCAACATAAGTAACAACATCAAATTTAGTAGGTTGAGAACTTGTTGAAAGACCTAATGTACATTTAAGTGTAATGTTAGTTGACAATAGTGTTGATCTAATTGCATTACCTATAGAAGATTCCTTGTCAAAGTTTTCACCTGCTAAACAATTAGTATAAATCCACTTAGCATTACCAGAATCTAGTTGTGTATCTAGCTGTGTATTCAAATGTTTACTTACTAGTTGGACAGAACTGCTTGGCTTATATGAGGCATTTTTCTCATATATTTTGTTTGTATCATCATCGACATATAGTGAATAAAGTTCTCCTTCATTGTTATTTGGAGCGCCATGTCCATGAGTAACATTGCTTGATTCAGTTTTTGGACTTCCTGACCCATCCTTGGTATTATCTGGACCAGTATCAGTATTATCTGTGCCACTTGGTGTTGATCCACCATTATTACTTTCAGAATCACATGAAGCAAGTCCAAATAAGAATAATAAACCTAATGATAAAGTAAATAATTTTTTCATTGTTTCCTCCTTGTTAAAAGCAAATATAATATTGCAATTTTTATGGATAATTTACATTAATTATTAAATTTTCAAAAATCAAATCGTAAATTATGTATATATATTTTAACATATTAAAAAAAATAATGCACATTTTTTTATGATGTGCATATTTTTAAGTATCTATTCTTACTAATTCCTTTATTTCTTTATTTCTATAATTTATATCATCTCTTAATGAAAAGCCCTGCTTTTCCCAAAAGGCATTAGCAGCCTCATTTCTTTTAAATACAAGTAAGGCAACCTTATTAATGTCTAATTCCTCTAATGACTTCATAACATTTTTTACTAATTGAGTACCGATTCCTCTTTTTCTATATTTAGGATTAACAGCCAAATGATAAATATATCCACGTCTTCCATCATTTCCCGCAATTACAGCCCCAACAACAATATTATCCTCTATCGCGATGAAGCATGATGTTGGATTTCTTTTTAAGAATTTATCTATTCCTTCTTTAGAATCATCTGAATTATTAAATCCCATTCCAGTACATGATAGCCACATATTATAAACTTCATCATAATCTTCTATTGTCATAATTCTAATCTTCATATGTATTCTCCTCAATATAAGATTTTACATTATATAAAAGCCAACAATTATAATATTAGAACCACCATTAATATTTTTCTTAAATCGTTTGTTAAAGTAATACATAATACCAACAATTGGATCTATTAATATTAAGAAACCAATTCCATAATAACCAAGCTTATATCCGGCATAAACTGATTCCTCTACTGATAATGTTTTAAACCAATTAATAATGTACTTTATCATAGGTGGGAAAAAGAATGTAAATACACTTGTTACAACACAAGTGATAATCCTTTCTATATTCCATACTTCTTCTTTATCCATGAAATATAAATAAACTATTATAGTAACTAATACAGCAGATATAATTAGTACTTTTAATTTTGTAATTAAAGAATCATTTTTCATATTAATACTCCATGTAAAAAATAATAAAACACTAGAATAATTTTATCATAATGTATAATAATATGCTATAATTAATGCATACGAGGAAGTTGTAAATATGAGACATTTCATTAAACTTGAATTACAACTTAAGAACAAATTTTGAGCCTTATTGCTAAAATGCAGTAAGGCCTTTCTTTTTTTAGAAAACCAGGAGGAAAATAATATGAATATTCAAGAAAAGAAATATGAATTGATAAAATTTGAGGATGGAGAATTTAGCTTAGATGTGAATGTATCACCCGATGAGGAGACTGTTTGGCTAAGCGCTCAAGAAATGGCGTATATGTTTGAAAGAGATTATAAGACAATACAAAAGCATATTAATAACGTATTTTTTGAAAAAGAGCTTGATAAAATAAGTAATTCGCAAAAAGTGCGACTTACTGGAAACGATAAACCAACACAATATTATAGCTTAAATGTAATTATCTCAGTTGGTTACCGAGTTAAATCACAACGAGGCACACAATTTCGTATTTGGGCTAATTCAGTCTTAAAACAATATTTATTAAATGGATATTCAATAAATAATAAAAGATGTGTTGAATGCCAAGAAAATATAATAACATTAAATAATAAAGTAAATAATTTAATTGAAAATACATCTAATATGAATAATAGATTATTATCGCTTGAATCAACTGATAAAATATTATCAAATATGCTATTTTATGAAAATAATATATTTGAGGCATATTCTTATATTAAAAAGCTTCTTCTATCTGCTAAGAAAGAAATAATTATTATTGATGGATATATAGATATAACTGTATTAGATATGTTAAATGAAATAAATATACCTATTACTATTTACACATTACCATCTGCTAGTATTACTAAACAAGATATTTCTAAGTTCCAAATCAATCATAATTTAACTGTAATAAGGACAAATATAATACATGATAGATTTTTAATAATAGATAATGAAATATATTCTATTGGTTCTTCTATTAAAGATGTAGGAAAGAAACGATTTGTTATGACAAAGATAATTACTATAAGTAAAGATGATTTATTAAAGAATATATAAGAAATAAAAGCCTTGATAACTATGTATCAAAGCTATTGTTCTTAGATGAATATTTCAATTTAAAAATGTACAATTTGTGCACCACTAAATTTTTAGACTTCAAAGTATTATACTGTATAAAACTCTATTTGTATTATTCTTCTCCTAATTTCAGTGTTACATTGCTTTTATTTAGCAAACTATTAAGTTCACTTTGATTCATATTTATATGACCTAATTTAGTATAACTCCAGCTATTTGTTCCAAAGAAAATTACAATTTGATTACTTGAATATAAAACTACATCACCTGGATTTGTGGTTATTTGTGAGTCATTACTTGTAATAGTTTTACCTATTGAACCAACTTGTTCAAATCCTCCATATTGATGCATCGTTATTGTAATTCCATTTTTAGCATATTCCATTAATTCATTTACAGAATCGTTCTTTTCCCAAGTAATATTAACAACAATATCATCAATTTTCATAACAAAAACACTCTCCTCACTATCCATATCACCAGTATTTTTTTGGCTTTCAGTTTCATTAGTTTTATCTAAATCGTTTAAATTATTATTGTTATTTGAACATCCTAACAAACTAAAACCAATAAAAATCAAAATGGCAAAAATAATCTTTTTCATCAAATATTATCCTTCTCATCTCTTTTTAAATAATAACAAATTAGGATTATTACCTTCTTCTTCGTATGTACATACTAAGATATAATCAGCATTGGCAACAACACCATAACAAAATTTATCACTTTCAAGTTGTGTTCCTAAATATGTTATTTGATCATTTAAAAATTTAGCTTTAATTCCGCTTGGAAGTGGATATTCTAAATTTACATAAGAACCTACTAATGCATTTAAACTTTCAACTTTAGGCATTCCTTTAATATGTAAATCATTTATTTCTTCTATGAGTTCTTTCTTAAAAGCTTCAAATTTGCCACCATCGCTTAAATAATCATGATTTTTCCAATATTTTAAGTTTGGTAACATATTTTTTATATAAAAACGAGCCTGTTCTTCGTTAAAACCAGACTTAACCATATGTGGAACACAAACATCTATAAGCGAATCCATATCATGATAAGTATATGTTCCATCAGCATAACACCATTTACAATAATCCTCATTTAGTGTTCCATTACTATCATGACCAATTAATTCATCAGTAAGTGGCATACCGCAGCATTGACAAATTAGTTCTCTAGGTGATCCTAAAAGTGTGTTAATTGAAACATTAAATATATTAGATAATAATTTTAAAGTTTCAGTATTTGGGATAGTTTCCCCAGTTTCCCAACGCGAAACTGCTTGTCTAGTTACAAACACTTTTTTTGCAAGTTCATCTTGAGATAACCCATGTTTATTTCTTAATTCCAATAATACATCTTTTGTTTTCATCGTTTCTCACCTCTAGCATCATTATATAATATTAAAAGAATAAAATCACGCAACAAGCTGTTGCTATAAAAAGTATACAACAAAAGGTGTTTTTTCAATTTACCACGAAAATGCAACATTTAATATAAAAACGTCCGAGTACAAATCATTAATAACTTAAAAAAGTTCCAAAATAGAGCTTATAAGACTCTAAATTGATGCTATATTTCTTCTAATGTTTTAAATAAATGGCTTAGTTATGCGATTTTTACGTTTATATAAAGAAAAAAACCTTGACACTATTGTATCAAAGCTATTGTTCTTAGATGGCTTGGGACTAGTTTATTAATACAATTTACATTACTTACTTAAATCATATTTTAATATAATTTCTTCTCCACAATAATCATTTGTTTTTTTAAAGCCATTATCTTCATATACATGAATTGCTTTAACATTCTTTTCTTCTGTTGATATCCATATAAATGATTCATTAATTGATATTGATTTAATAATTTCAATTAATTGTTTTAAAGCAAGCTTACCTAATCCTTTATTTTGATGCTTTGCTTCTATCATCATTCTTAAAATACAATAATTATTTAAATAATCACCTTTTATTTTATCTCCAACATAGCCTTTAGTAATCATTATAAAACCAATTGGTACTCTATTTCTATATATAGCAATAGGTAGTACATATGCTCCCATAGTTTTAAATAAATATGCTTCTGCTAAAGACATTTCATTTGAAGCAACAAATTCTTTATCTTCACTATTTACATCTAGCATACATACATCATAAAAATTATCTTTATTAATTTCTCTAAATTCTAAATTAGGTAAACTATATTTTAATAAATCAACATTTATAATTGTATTATCTACAAATTCATTTATGTCTAATGTATATAATTGACATAATTTCACAAGTTGACTAAAAGCTATATCGTTGACTCCTTTTTCAATTTTATTAATAGTTGATGATGATGTATATCCAAGTGAATCAGCAAATTCTTGTAATGTTAAATTATTAGATGTTCTTATTTCTTTTATTTTATCTCCTAATTTACTCATTATTATCACTTAATAAATGCATAATAACATTTATCATTATCTCCATTTCATCAGGTTTAGATTCAGCAGTTAATAATGTTATAGCAACTAATGTATTATTAGATATTACTAATTTGCCATTTTTAACTAATCTCTTATTCTTATTTAAAAATTCTAAGAATAGAGTTGCTGCAATTCTTTTACACCCATCAGCAAAAGGATGATCTTTTACTAAGAAATATAATAAGTGTGCTGCTTTATCTTCTATTGTTGGATATAATTCAGTACCAAATACATTTTGATATACTGCTTCTAATATACCATTTAATTTACCATTTTCTTTTTCTACACCAAATAGATTGGAATCATTATTGAATTTCATTGAATCTATAATTTTTCTTGCTTCATTATATTCAATTTTATAAATGGTATCATTGCCCTTAGGCTTTTCAAGTCTCTGATGATCATAATCATCTAATAAATCAAGGGCATTAGTATAAGTTTTAATTACTTCAGTAAGTTCATATGAATCAATATTTAAAGCTGATGCTAACATCTTATTTTGAATATCTATTACTTTATTTAATTTTTCTAATCGTTTATTATTTATTGAATAACCTTGAATTAAGTATTCTTTTAATACTTTATTTGCCCATCTTCTAAAAATTATACCTCTTTGAGAATTAACTCTATAGCCAACAGAAAGAACGACATCCAAATTGTATAATTTAGCAGGTCTATGGTTCCCACTTATGTCGGAAATTCCGACGGAAGTATTTGAATCTAACTCATTACTACTAAAAATATTATTTATATGCTCTGTAATTGTACTTCTAGCTTTGCCAAAAAGTTGAGCAATCTCATCTTGAGTTAGCCAAACAGTATCATTTACTTTATCAGTCCTTACATCTAGTTCAAAATCATTATCTACAAATTTTACAATATCATATTTTTCCATATATATCATTCCCATCACTAGTATAATTATATCACTTTATAGATTATAAATCAATAAATGCATAAGCAAATTTAACCAATAATCCTATGTCTTTTACCACAGAAACGCAATACTTAACATAAAAATGTCCGAGTATAGGAAAAATGTCCCTACTACCAGGAAAAGTGTCACTAATACAAGAAAAATGTCCGATTACAAATCTTAAAAAGCACCAAATTAGAGCTTATAAAACTCTAAATTGATGCAACATTTCTACTAATACTTTAAATAAATGGCTTAACTATGCGGTTTATACGCCTATACAAAGAAAAAAGGTTTAACACCAAACGGTATTAAACCTATTGTTCTTTAATGTATAAGGACAACTATGGTAATACAAATGAAACACCCCTTAAATTTTGAAACACCCTATCAAAAAAGTGAAACACCTTTGAAACACCTTGAAACACCCTTTCGTGTAAAAGAAAAAACTCCATCTTTATGACAAATAACTAGGATTGAGGTATACTCATTTTCTCAGCTTTTACATTTTATAGCAAATCATATATGGTTATTTGCAATTAAATTCGTTCGCCTTTTTAATTAATCTTTCTACTAATTCTTTTGCATTATTTAAATCAATTTCAAAATGCTCATCTCTATATTTTCTTTTAAATTCTTCAGTAAATAATGTGAAATCATATTTTGAATAATCACTAAATTGATATGTGTTACAGCAATATAGGCTTTCAGCATATCCCATTATTCTGTTTGCATATCCTTCTTGATGCTTTAATATTGTTTTATAATCAACCTCATCCATATAATCTTCTGGACAATTCATGCAATATATAAAGCCAATTGGTATTTTCTTTTCAATTTCTCTTCTAGATGTTCCATCAGGATTTACATGGTATGAGCCTATTGGGAATAATAATCTTTCTAAAAATGATCTAGATACACCTGATGGCATATCATAATAAATAGGTGCACCTAATATAATGACATCAGCATATAAACATTTTTCTAAGATTGGTCTTAAGTCATCTTTATATGCACAAAGACCATTTGTTTTACTATTTTTAAGTTTACATGCAAAGCATGAAATACAGCCTTTAAAAGGCTTGTCGTAAAGATTTATTAATTCTGTTTCACATCCTAATTCTTTAGCCTTACCAAGTGCACTATTTAGCATTTTAGCCGTATTAAAATTCTTTCTTGCACTTCCATTTACTGCGATTACTTTCAAAACTTAATAATCTCCTTTCAAATATTAAATTATATATTTTTATTTAAAATTTCGTTTTGCTGATTCTATATAAACTAACCTTATTAGGTTTAAAATCTAATTCTATCTTATAAAATTCAACGCCTTTATTATAAGCATCCTCTACTGTTTTCTTTACCTCTTCATAGCTCGTAATCTAAGAATTGCCTTTGGATAATCATATTGCATTATGCTTACCTCCAATACTTTGTCAGTTCATATAAAATTATAGCACTTTATTAAAATAATTGGGAATAATTTAAAAAAGAATTTTATGCTTTACACGATAGCCTAGACCTTTCGTGGTGCTTTCGTGTACCTTTCGTGGGCAACAATAAGCTTTCGTGGTTTTTCAAGACCTTTCGTGGTAATGCACAATTGATGCTAATTTTGATTCGATAAAAAATAGGCAATTTTACTAATAACGGGACTTGAACCCTAGCAAAAAAACCTTAATATAACAAAAAAGTGCTGATTTGAGATAGAAATCTCGTATCAACACAGTTGTTTCAATATGTATAAGGACAACTATAGTAATACAAATGAAACACCCTGCAACACCCTTGCAACACCTTGAAACACCCTTTCGTGGTAAAGAAAAAGACTCCATTTATCTGGGTTGGAGTCAAACCTGATTAATTGCCTTAATCTTGCGTACAGCTATCTATTACGGCCCATAGGTACTTGAATGCCGAGCAACACCATAACTTAGTGCTATCTAGGGAGAGTTCTAGAACCCCTCATTAATATAATACGCAAAAAGCTGGGATTTTTCACCCAGCAATTTTAATTTCCTTTCCGTTATTGAAAATGAACGTGATACTTCCATCTTGATTAACTACTGCTTTTTCAATTAAGTATGACCAAATATCGATGTCAAATTCTTCAATTAAATTAGGCTTTGAGTCAAGCTCAGCTATAAATGCTCTCATATAATCGGCTTGAAGTCTTTTCTTTTCTAATTGCTTTTTAGCGTTATCAATATCACTTAGTATTTTTGCATGCTCTTTATCATATGCATCATATTTCTTTTTGAATTCAACCTGGTCCATTGCTTCAGAGGTATTTTGCTTAATCAAGTTCTCAACCAAAACAATGATGTCAGCTGCTTTATTTGAAAGTGTCGTAATCTTATCTTCAAGCTCTTTTGAGTTATCAAGAACCTCTATCATTTCATTGCAATCTTCAATCAATTGAGTCCTATCACCCATCAAGTTGTTGTATGCTTTAATAAATCTAGCCTTAACATCTTCTTTGGTTAAATTAGGAGTTTTACAAAAGTTACCTTTCTTCTTATATTTATCATTACAAACAAGCACAACTTTTCTATACCTATCATTGGAATGAAAGATTTTACTTCCATAAATTCCACCACAATCACCGCAGATCAGCTTGCATTTAAAAGGATTATTTTCACAGTATCTATTATTTTCCCTTCTTTGAAGTTCAACTTGCACCATAGCCCATTGATGCTTGTCAATTATTGGATCATGATGATTGTCCACATAAATCTTCTCAAGTTCGCCCTTATTCTTATATGAGACATGGTCTAAAAAATTTTTAACAAAGGTTTTTTGCATTTCTGCATCGCCTTTATATTTTTCATTCTTTAATATTGATACTACAGTTGATGGATGCCATTTGGATTTATGTGCTGGTGTTTCTATTCCTTTATCAGTTAAATCCTTACAAATTGTAGCTACTGATTTACCTTTTAAGAATTCATTATAAATATATCTTACAACCTTAGCTTGTTCTTCATTTACAATAAAGCCTTTAAGTTTATCCGTTGGATGTTTATCATAGCCTAAAAAATTGCTATAGCCTAATTGAGAATATCCATCTACGGCTTTTTTCTTCTTACCCCATTTAACGTTTTCTGATATATTTCGGCTTTCTTCCTGGGCCATAGATGCTACCCGTTTGAAAAAAGATTTTTACACACGAGACCCAGGGCCGATATCCTAGTAATTTAGGTGTAGAGATTTGACCTCCCCCTCCCCCAGGTACCGAATTATTCTCACGAATTACCGAATAATTAAGGAATTGATGAGAATTTCGCACAAACGGATACTAGTTCAATAGCTCAAGAGTCCTCAAGGAGGATAGAACCCATGGCTAAGATGGAACTGTTAATATTTAATTATTATTTTTTAAGTGGATAAGTTGTGCATTAATTATAACAATTTTATAACAAAAATTTTACATTTATGTGCAATATAATCTCAAAATTATAAATATAATATTTTAAAATTTATATAAGACTTATGTGATTTGCCTTTGAACATATGTCTTTCTTTTGGCTTTCCATAAGCCTTAAGGAGGAAATAATAATGATAATATTAAATGACATCCTGTTTTCATATGTTCAGAGTAAAAAAACATATCTTAAAGAATCTACATATGCTAGATATTCTAATCTAATTGATAATCACATTAAAGAAAGCATTGGTAAAAAAGAGTTAAACAGTCTAACAAATAAAGATTTGCAAGAATACTGTGATAATCAACTGTCGATTGGGACATCAGTAATTGTTGTCAAAGAAATTGTTTTACTAATTAAATTAGCAATTAAACGTGATTCTAAAATCAATGCCAAACAACCTTTATTTATCGACTTAGATTTACCAACTTCAACCAAAAAGAAAAAAATCCAAATATTATCGCGAAATGATCAGAAATTGATTATTAACTATATTTCAGAAAACGAAAAGCAAAAATATTGTGGCATTATATTAACTTTATTAACTGGGCTTCGAATTGGTGAACTATGTGCACTTAAATGGACTGATATTGATTTAAAAAAACGAATAATTATTGTTAATAAAACTCTTCAACGAGTTTGTTTTAAAGGCAAGAAATCTAAAATTACAATAACGAAGCCTAAAACACAAAATAGCGATCGTGAAATCCCTATTTCTAATTATTTATATGATTTTCTTATGAGTATTAAACCACTTAAAAGAGATGTGTATTTTTTAACAAGTAATGATAAATATACCGAACCAAGAAATTATAGAAAAATATATAAAACATTACTTAAGAAGTTAAAAATAACAACCACTTCTTTCCATGCGTTACGTCACACTTTTGCAACTAGATTAATTGAAAACAAAGTTGATATTAAAACTGTTTCAGAATTACTAGGACATGCATCAGTTAATATTACAATTTCAATATATGTTCATAGTGAATTTAATACTAAAAGAAAGGCCGTAAAAACATTAGATAATTTAATCCTCAAATAAAAACAATAAGGTACCAAAACTGCGATTTACTGAATTTAAAAACAAACAACTAACCGAAACGAATTTATGTAAAATATCCATTATTAATCCTAAAAATAGCTCTTTACCACATGAGTTCTATTATATAGATTTAGAATCTGTAAAAGGTCACAAAATAATTGATTGTAAGTTAATACAAAAAGAAAGTGCTCCTTCAAGAGCTCAGAGACTATTGAAAGAAAATGATATATTGTATTCTTGCGTTCGTCCCTATCAAAACAATAATGTTGTTTTTAAATTTAGTGGCAAATATGTAGCTTCAACGGGTTTCGCACAAATACGCTATAAATATCCATACTATCTGATTGGATATTTTTCTAGTCCACGCTTTTCAAGAGATGTAATAGTGCGTTCTACAGGAAGCAGTTATCCTGCAATTAATGGTGATGATCTATCTAAAATTAAGATTTATATTCCATTAGATGAGGAGCAAGATAAAATAAGTATTTTTTTGCAATTGGTAGATAAGAAAATTGATTTAATAGAATCAAAACTTGTTACCCTTAAAAAGTATAAAAGAGGATATGCAATTTCTAACATCAAAAGTTTATATATAAATGATAAAATACCTTTATCTAAATTGTGTGAAATAACCACAGGTAAACTAGATGCTAATGCTATGATAGATAATGGAAAATATAAATTTTTTACATGTGCTAAAGAAGATTATTTAATTGACTATTATGCTTTTGATTGTGAAGCTTTATTGATTTCTGGAAATGGTGAAGTAGGATTAACAAAATATTATTATGGTAAATTTAATGCATATCAAAGAACATATGTTTTACACGATTTTAAAATGAATCCTAAGTTTATTAAGATGTGTATTGATTCACAAATTAAATCAATTATTAAAAAGGAAACAAATAAAGGAGCCATGCCTTATATAAAACTATCAACATTTGACAAAATTTTTATACCTATAATCGATACTAAAAATGAAGAAATCTTGGTTAAAAATATTACTATTCTAGATAAAAAAATAGAGTTATTAGAATGTACTCTAAAAACTCTAAATTTATTAAAAAAACAATTACTAAATTCGATGTTTATATAAACATTTGATTTAGTAGCGATTTTTTTAACCTAATTACTGCTTCTAATTTATATTCTAATTTGCTAATCGCATTATCTAAATTGATGAAACTATTAGCAATTTTTTTATAATTTAATACTGGTATTTTAATCATTCCTAAGTATTGCCTATCTATATTTTTTAATCCAGTGCCTGTAAATCCAATATACGTTATTTTCCTTTTAAGCATTTGAAGATAGTTTGCTACAGCAATTGTTTCGAAATCATCTTCACATTTAAAACAAATGCAATGATCTGTATATGCAAATTTGTCATTAGTCAATTTGAAAGAAGCCTCGCCGCCATCGTTAGCAATAATATATATTCCTTCTGCTAAATATAAATTTATCCTTCCGTTTTTCTGACCAGATTTATATAAAATATATTTCCCATTGTCTATTGAATCACTTGCTGATAAAGTACTTTTTGGTCCAAATCTGACTATTTGTTTTAATTGTTTAAAAGAACCATATTGGCTATCTAAGAAAATAAATTTTTGTAATCCTTTTTTATACTTTTTAAGGTTCCCTTTTTAAAAACAATAAGGTACCAAAATTAAGGTTTAAGTCCTTTAATGATAGTTGGATTATATGTAATTTCCTTGAACATTTTGATACTTTTAGTACAAACTCATTAAGTTGGGATCAATTGAATTTTAATGATGGTGAAATTAGAAACCTACATTATGGAATAATACATGCTAATTCAAATAACATTATTGAATCAAACACTTTACCTTATATAAACTTTGACTCAATACCCAAAAAATATACATTAGTAGTTAATGGAGATTTAATCTTAGCAGATACATCAGAAGATAGAATCGATTCAGCTAAAGGAATTGAAATATCAAATGATTCGAGTGAAAAAGTTATTTCCGGGTTACATACAATTCATCTTCGCGAAAAGAAAAATCATACTATTATTGGATATAAAACATACTTTGTTGCTTCAAAGGGATTTAGGCATTTTGCAAGAAAATACTGTGAAGGAATTAAAGTTTTTTCTATAAAGCCTTCATTGTTAAAATATGCAACATTCTCATATCCAAATAGCATTGATGAACAACAGAAAATAGTAGATTTATTTGCTAAAATAAACATAAAAATTAATTTAATTGAATCTAAAATATCCACCCTTAAAAAGTATAAAA
>JAFSJY010000030.1 GCA_017449215.1 Acholeplasmatales bacterium
TGAATGTGTCAAAATAAATTGTACCAATTAAGTCAAGATAAAATGTACCACATGATATAATCACTACTTGAGGTGAATGTAGTGATTCTAACAGAACTTGACAATGAACTTGGAGGATTAATTTTGAAACATAAAGAAATAAATAAGAGTGCTTTAGCTTTAAAGTATGGTGTTGATAGACATACTATAGATAGACATATTAAAGCTATTGAAACACCAACAGAAAGAAAACTTAGAGAATGTGGTTTATTAAAATACTATGAAATAATAGAAAACCAGTTAAAGGTAGATCCTTCTATTAAAGGAACCTATATGTATTTGTTAAACATTTCATCATATGATGAAATCGGTTCATATTCTAATTTTAAGCAATACGTTGAAAAGCATTTTTCAAATATCAGAAAAGAATCAAAAGAAAAAATAGCTAAATATAGATTTGAAACGCCTGCAGGAGATCAATTACAATTTGATTGGATTGAAGGTTTAAAACTACATTTAGCTGATGGAACACTTATTCAATTTAGTCTATGGAGTGCAACATTAGGATATTCAAGAAGGCATATCTTCAAAGTTGTTTTATCACTTACAGAAGCAACGTTTAGAAAATGTTTAATTGAAACATTTATAATAATTGGCGGTACAGTTAATAGAGTATTAACTGATAATATGAGTGCAATAGTTAACGTAAATGGCAATAAGAAAACAATACATCCAACTGTAATACAGTTTATGAAAGATTTAGGAGTTAAACTTGAATTATGTAAGGTAAGACACCCTTATACTAAAGGCAAGGTTGAAGTATCTAATAAATATCAAAATTGGCTTAACGCATATGATTATAAGTTTAATAATACTGATGATTTATTCAAAGGTGTTGAAGAAATCTTAAATCAGTCTAATTATCAAAAGAATAGTGAAACTAAGCTAGCTCCAATGGTTTTATTTGAATTAGAAAAGAAACAATTGAATCCACTACCAAATAGAGATATTTTAATTAAATATCATAGTGATTTTATTGATGTAAAGGTGAATAACGCATGTTTAGTTCAATATGGTGGAGCAAAATATGGAATGCCTAAAGAATATATAAATTCAACAGTATTATTAGATAATTCAAATAATGTATTAACATTCTATGACAAGAAATTAAATAAATTAGCTAATTATCCAATCTATAATAGTGGTATTCATTATAGTGAAGGATTATATAGTATTTGTTCATTTAAAGGTGAATCTGAAGATGAATTTAAAAAGAGAATAGCAAATAATCTATCACTATTATCTGGCGTAGGAAATATAAAGACAGGAGATATAGTGAATGGATAATTATAATTTATTAATTGAAAAATTAAATAGTATATCTTTAGATGGCTTTTCAGCTATCTTGCCAAATATTATCGAACAAATAAATAATAAAGATATTAACTTCTATGAAGCTTTAAATATAATGGTTGATAATCAAATAAAAGTTAAAAAGGATAAAGTTTACGCAGCAGGTATTAAGGTATCACACTTTCCTTTTATTAAGACATTAAATGATTTTGATTTTTCGTTTCAACCATCAATTAATAAAGCACAAATAAAAGACTTTTGTACGCTTAGATTTATGACTAATAATGAGAATATATTATTTATTGGTACTCCTGGCACAGGTAAAACGCATTTAGCAACTTCAATAGGACTTGAAGCAACAAGAAATAGTAAATCTACTTATTTCATTACCTGTAAGGAACTTGTATGGCAATTAAAAAGAGCAAGAAATGAAAACACCTTAGAACGCAGACTAAAACATTTTTATTCTTACTCACTTCTTATTATAGATGAATTGGGGCATGATGTGCTAGAGGAAGATGAAGCAAATGATCTATTTCAATTATTACAAATGAGATATGAGAAACATTCTACGATAATTACTACGAATTATAATATATCTCAATGGAATACTATATTCAAAAATTCCAAAACATCACTAGACGCTACTTTAGATAGATTATTACATCACTCTAATCTAGTAACTATAAATGGACCATCATATAGATTAAAGGATATTAGTGAATATCTAATAGAATAGTGGTACATAATTTCTTGACCAAACTGGTACAAAATATCTTGACTTTATCA
>JAFSJY010000031.1 GCA_017449215.1 Acholeplasmatales bacterium
TATAGACTAAATGATATGTCTTTTCTATTTTTGAATGGGCGAACCCTTAAGGGTTTAAGAATAACGCTACGCTTATTAGGGGACACATTCCCCTATAACCCTTTGTGTATTACTGTCAATTTAAATTTTACAACTGATATAGAGATAGCAGGATAAAAATCCTGCTTTATTTTTTTCTATATACATGCTATAATATAGCCATAAGATACGTTTACTAACTAAATATTTTTAGAGAAAAATATAATATTTATTTTACTTTTTTTATTATTTATTAAATTATGATGTGGTATATTTTTATACTCATCTTCCCATAAATATTTATTTATCCCTCCACATAAAACGCAGTAAAATCATCCTGTAAAAAGGGTGATTTTATTGCGTTTATAGAAAATGTTTATTATTACCTATAAAAATGTTCTATTTTAGCATTTTATATATATTAAATATAATATATATAAGTTGTTGCAAAAACTCCTAAAAAATGGTATAATTATATTACATTAAAGGTATACCAATAATATTAATAAAAGGAGGAAAAATATGGGTAAATATGATTTTTTTAATAGCATCATAGATGATGAAAGCTTTGTTAAATATCTAGCTGTAATGATTAAGTCTGATTTATTAATGGGATCTTTTGAGGATGATTTAAGAATATTATCTAATAAGATAAAAGCTCAATATGGATATAGTTTTGATTTTGATTATTTAGATTTTAAAAATAAAAAAGTTATTTCTGATTATGAACTAAACCCTAATGATGATGTATATGCTCAAAAAATAGATGATAAAAGAATATATATCGTTTTTAACAAAAGATTAAAATCCAATTTTAATAGGTATTTGTTTTTAAAGGTATGGGCATATGATATTTTAGATTTATGGAAAAAGGGTGATACTCTTTTTCTATCTATTAATAATAATTCTACTGATAATGATATATTAGCGGAAAGGGTAGCAATTGAAATGACATTAACAAGATGGCAACTAAAATTATATGATGACGGCACCATTGATCCATCTCTTCAAAGAATATTTTATTTTTGTGAACCAGAATTACTAGAAATAAGAAGAAAAAATTATTTTGATAAGGGTCCTACTAGAAATTGGAGCTTATTAAGTATAAGAAGATTATAATATTATGATTAGTGAAGAAGAGAAAATTAGAAGAAGAAAGAATTATGAAAAGAATCTTAATATGACCTTATCAGGATTTGATGAAAAATTTGCGAAGGAAAGATTAAACAATAGACCTAATGAAGAAGATCTAATATATGAAAAATGGATTAATGGTTTAATTACTTTTGATGAATTAAGTAAGGAAATAGATGAATATATTAAAAGAATTTAATGTATAATATAGATATCCAGATTAATTTTGTCGCTTTCTTGTAGGCGACTGATAAGTAGCAAGAGTTCGAAATGATTGTCGCTTTCCCGTAGGCGACTGATAAGTAGCGGGAGTTCAAATTTTGTCCTAGCCTTGGTTAGGATTTTTTTGTTTATTTGTTGTTAAAAAAAACACACTATAGTTCGATATCTCAAAAAATATAATTAAATTCTCTCATTACTTAAACGTTTTCCATTGACTTATTATTTATAAATAAATAAAATAGAAAGTAGCAGTAAACATTAAGAATTTAATATTTTCTTAATTTAAAGACAAGAAAGGTGTGGGGGTCAATGTTTTTAAAAAAAGAAGCAATTGCTCAAATTAAGGAGATTTGTGCTCGTTATAAGAATGAGCCATCTCCGTTAATGCTAATATTAGCTGACATTCAAAATGAGTATGGATACTTACCACTTGATGTACAAGAGATTGTAAGTCAAGAAACAGGTATTCCAACAAGTGAAATTTACGGTGTTGTTACATTCTATTCATTTTTCTCTTTACAGCCAAAGGGCAAATATGTAATTGGTGTATGTATCGGTACAGCTTGTTATGTTAAAGGCGGTCAAAACGTTTTAGACAAATTTAGTGAATTGTTACAAATCAAGGTAGGTCAAACATCTAAAGATGGTTTATTTACTCTTGATGGATTAAGATGCATAGGTGCATGTGGTATTGCTCCGGCTATCTCAATTAATGGAAAGGTATATCCAAAGGTAAAACTATCTGATGTACCTGTTATCATTCAAGAATATAGAGAAAAGGGCATGGACATAGAATAGTATGAATAAGATTGTAAAAATTAAAAATGAAAAAGAACTAGATAAAAAAATAGCTGAATGCTTTGGCATATTTAAGGCTAAATTAGATGGTACTGCAACTTATCGTACAATTACTATTTGTGGTGGTACAGGTTGTTTATCTAGTAATTCTAAAGATATTATTGAAGAATTTGAAAAGCAAATAAAGGAAAGAAAGTTAGAGGATAAGGTTAGAGTTAACAAGGTTGGTTGCTTTGGTTTCTGTTCTCAAGGTCCTTTCGTTAAAATTTATCCTGAGGATACATTATATCGTGGTGTAACAGTGGCTGATGTTACTGAGATAATGGAAAAGGATATTATTGGTAATGAAATAGTAGAAAGATTATTATATGTTGATCCTAATTCAGGAAAGGCATGTAAAAGACAAGAGGATATTCCTTTCTATCAGAAGCAAATGCGTATTGCATTACATGGCTGCGGTGTAATTAATCCTGAGGATATAGATGAGGCTTTAGGATATGATGCTTATAAGGGTTTAGTTAAAGCTTTAAAGATGTCTAGACAGGAAGTTGTTAATGAAATTTTAGCTTCTGGATTAAGAGGCCGTGGTGGAGGAGGATTCCCTACTGGTAGAAAATGGCAATTTGCATTAGATCAAAAGTCTGATGTTAAATATGTTGTTTGTAATGGTGATGAGGGTGACCCAGGTGCTTTCATGGATAGATCTATTCTAGAAGGTAATCCACTTAATGTTATTGAAGGTATGCTAATTGCCGGTTATGCAATTGGTGCATCTGATGGTTATTTCTATGTAAGAGCTGAATATCCAGTTGCAGTATCAAGATTAAGAATCGCTATTGATCAAGCTGAAAAGCTAGGATTATTAGGTGATAATATTTTAGGTACTGGCTTTAACTTTAGAGTTCATATTAGACTTGGTGCTGGTGCGTTTGTTTGTGGAGAGGAAACTGCTCTTTTAAATTCAATCGAAGGTAAAAGAGGTATGCCTAGACCACGTCCACCATTCCCAGCAGTTAAGGGTTTATGGGGAATGCCAACTATCATTAACAATGTAGAAACATTAGCAAATGTTCCATACATTATTAGAGAGGGTGCAGAGCAATTCTCTAAGATTGGTACTATAAATTCTAAGGGTACTAAGGTATTTGCCTTAGGTGGTAAGGTTAAAAACGTAGGTTTAGTTGAAGTTCCAATGGGAACAACATTAAGAGAATTAGTATATGATATCGGTGGCGGTATACCTAATAATAAGAAATTCCAAGCAATTCAAACAGGTGGTCCATCTGGTGGATGTCTAACAGTTAATGATTTGGAAACACCAATTGATTACGATAACCTAATCGCAAAGGGATCTATGATGGGTTCTGGTGGTGCTATCGTAATGGATGAGGATAACTGTATGGTTGACGTTGCTAAATTCTATTTAGGATTTATTTGTGATGAATCATGTGGTAAGTGCTCTCAATGTAGAATTGGTACTAAGCGTTTATTAGAGATATTAAATAGAATTACAGAAGGTAAGGGTGAAATGGAGGATATTGATAAACTTTATGCATTATCGCATTCTCTACAGGTTGGTTCTTTATGTGGTTTAGGTCAAACTGCAGCTAACCCAGTTTTATCTACATTATCTAAATTCCGTGAAGTATATGAAAGACATATTATTGATAAGAAGTGTGACGCAGGCGTTTGTAAGAATTTAATGCAATATACTATTGTTAAAGATTCATGTATTGGCTGTGGCTTATGTGCTAGAAATTGTCCAGTCGATGCTATCCATCCAACAGATTACATCGCTCCTGGTAAGAAAAAGCCAGCAATGGAAATCGACCAAGCTAAGTGTATTAAGTGCGGTAGCTGTATGGCTGGTTGTAAATTTGGAGCAATAATTAAAGGATAGAGGTGAAGAATATGGCAATAGTAAACATTAAAATTGAAGGTCAAGATTATAAGGTTGATGATTCTTTAACATTATTACAAGCCGCTAGAAAATGTGGTTACCAGGTTCCATCTTTATGCTCATGGATGGATGGAAGATGCTCTTTAGCATCATGTCGTGTATGTCTTGTTAAGGTTAAGGGTGAAAGAAGATTAGTTCCTAGCTGTGCTTATCCAGTAAGAGAGGGCTTAGAGGTTTCTATTAATGACCCTATGGCAATTGAAGCTAGAAGAACTAGTGTTGAATTATTATTATCTAATCACTCAATGAACTGCCAGGCTTGTGAAAAGAATGGTAAGTGTGAATTATTAGAGGTTTCTAGACTAGTTGGTGCAAGAGAAGGTATGTATGAGGGTGAGAAAACACCTACAACATATGATGATATCGCACCAGCATTAATTAGAGATACATCAAAGTGTATCTTATGTGGTAGATGTGTTGAAACTTGTAAGCAGGTTCAAGGTATTGGTATTTTAGGCTTTGAAAACAGAGGCTTTAAAACAATTGTAGCTCCAGTTGAAAATAGATCATTTGCTCAGGTACCATGTATTCAATGTGGACAATGCGTAAATGTTTGTCCAACAGGTGCCTTACAAGAGCATTCTGAAATTGATAAGCTTGATGAAGCATTTAAGCAAGGAAAGATTGTTATTGTTCAAACAGCTCCAGCTGTAAGAGCAGCAATCGCTGAGGAATTCGGTGAAAAGATCGGTACATCTGGTACTGGTAAAATGGTAGCTGCTTTACATAGATTAGGATTCTATAGAGTATTTGATACTAACTTTGGTGCCGATTTAACAATCATGGAGGAAGCAAATGAGCTAGTTCATAGATTAACTACAAGTGCTCCATCTCCAATGATTACTTCATGTTCACCAGGCTGGATTAATTATATTGAATATTATTATCCAGAATTATTACCTCATTTATCAAGCTGCAAGAGCCCACATGAAATGGTTGGTGCAATTATCAAATCATATTATGCAGAAAAGCATAATTTGGATAGATCAAAAATTTGTGTTGTATCAATTATG
This sequence comes from Acholeplasmatales bacterium, assembly GCA_017449215.1. GTDB lineage: Bacteria > Bacillota_I > Bacilli_A > Acholeplasmatales > Anaeroplasmataceae > Anaeroplasma. Next base: position 5,146 of record JAFSJY010000031.1, read on the forward strand.
CCATGTGTTGCTAAGAAATATGAAAATAAGCGCCCTCAAAACGCTGTAGATGGTATTCATGATGTTGATGTTGTATTAACAACAAGAGAATTAGCTAAGATAATTAGAAGAGCAGGTATCACTTGGAAGAAGCTTCCAAATGAGGATTTCGACCAAGACCTATTAGGTGAATATACAGGTGCTGGTGTTATCTTTGGCGCAACTGGTGGTGTTATGGAGGCGGCTGTTAGAACTGCATATCATATTATCACAGGTGATGAAATGGAACCAGTTGACTTTACCCCTGTAAGAGGATTAAAGGGTATAAAGGACGCATCTGTAACTATTAAGGGTAATACTCTTAATATTGCAGTAGCTTCAAGTATGAAGAATGCTAAGATTTTACTGGATGAAATTAAAGCAGGCAAATCAAAATATCAATTCATTGAAATCATGGGATGCCCAGGTGGATGTATAAATGGTGGTGGACAACCATTTGTAAAAGAAATCTTCTTACCAAATGAAGAAGATGATATTATGCAAACTTATATGCTTAAGCGTGCTAAGGTATTATATGATGAGGATAAGAACAAAGCTGTTAGACGTTCTCATTTAAATAAGGATGTTCAAGCTTTATATAAGAGCTACTTAAAGGAGCCAGGTTCACCTATAGCTCATAAGTTATTACATACTTCTTATAATAAGAAGAGAGAAAAGTATCCAAAACTAGAAGAATAGTTTTGTATAAAACAAATAATAATGAAAAAAATCAGTCTCGAAAAGAGGCTGATTTTGTTTTTAACATGACGCCAAGAGAATTCGAATCTCCGACCTTTCACTTAGGATTCGAAAAAAAATCGTTAAAATATCTTGTATAACGTCAAATGTCTTACGTAGCGTATACAATATCTTGTATATTGTCCGTCTTTCGCGATATCTAGCATAACTTTTATAGTGCTTTGGTGGCAAAATGGTGGCAAAACGTTTGGTGGCAATTTTTGTATAGAGTGGGAGACTATGTCTACTTCTAAAAACGAAAATGATGAAAAAAATTAAGATGTGTCTACTTAATAAAATGAAAATTAAATAAAAAACTTTTTTGTGTCTACTTTTCTTGACAAGTACAGTTACACAAGAACACTTTTTAATTTTTGCAATTATATGACAAAAATACTTTTTAATTTTTGTATTAATGAGATTGAATTACTTTTTTATTTTTGTTAAAATATAGTTGGTGGGTGCGCCAGTTCGGTTCACTTAACATAGTCGGTGGGAGTCCGACCTAGAAAGAGCTAGCATCTCATCTAGTACCGAGACCTTGGAGCCGAAATCGTGAGACTAGGTTTAAGCGTAGGTCAGGGATACTGCAAGCCTAAA
>JAFSJY010000032.1 GCA_017449215.1 Acholeplasmatales bacterium
AAAAGCAACATTAAGAATAAATAAAAAAGAAATAACAACTAACGATCTAACATTTGCTTCTAAAACTGTAACATACGATGGACAAGCACATTCATTAGAAGTGACTGGTCTACCAGAAGGTGTGACTGTTGCATATGAAAATAATGGTAAAATCGACGTTGGTACATATGAGGTTGTTGCCAAATTAGAAGATACAACAGGAAATTACATTGTTCCTGCTGAATTAAAGTCCACATTAAAAATAAATAAAAAAGGATATGATTCAAATGATATTAAATTTGAATCAAAAGAAGTAACATACGATGGTAATGCTCATTCTCTAGAAGTAGAAGGCTTACCAGAAGGTGTTAATGTTACATATGAAAATAATAATCAGACTGATGCTGGCGAATATGAAGTAATTGCTAAGCTAACAGATACAACAGGTAATTATGATATTCCAGCAGAATTAAAAGCTACATTAACAATAAATAAAAAAGAAATAAAAGCTTCTGATTTAACATTTAATTCAAAAACTGTAACATATGATGGCAATACTCATTCATTAGAATTAACAGGTTTACCTACTGGAGTTAATGTTACATATGAAAATAATAATCAGACTGATGTTGGCGAATATGAAGTAATTGCTAAGCTAACAGATACAACAGGAAATTATATTGTTCCAGCAGAATTAAAATCAAATCTTATTATTAATAAGATTAAGATTGCATTAGCTCAAAGTACAATAAATTTAAATTATACTGCAGAGAAATTATTTGTAACTCCTCAATTTACTAATATATTAACTGGTGTAGATGTATCATATAATCTTCAAATGGAAGATAGTATGATAAAGGAAGCTAAGACTTATTCAATTACTGTAAATGTATTAAATGATATTTATGAGCTTGAAGAAAATGTCTTAACTGTTGTTGTTACAAAGGAATTATTTACTGTTACATTTAAGAATGAAAATTATAATGACGCAGTATATGAAGTATATTTCGGTGATGATTTAGTATTAAATAATCCACCATTTGAAAAGACTGGTTATAATCCTATTTATGATGTAGAATTAGATACATTAGTTAATATTAGAGCTAATAAGGTTGTTAATGTAATATTTGAGGCTAAGAAATTTAAATTGACTTATAATTTAGGTATTGATACATCTGTTGATGAAACAATTGATGTATATTATGATCAACAAATATCATTATCTTACTTAAATTTATTAGGATATGAATTCGTTGGTTATGCTGAAAATGACACAACAGAATTAAAGAGTAGTAGTTTCGTATTTAAGTATTTAGATGATGTTAAATTATATGCAAAATATAAATTTAAATATACATATACATTAAGCTCATATTATGATTCATCTACAAGTAGCTATGTTAATGGAATAGTTATAACAGGATTAAGTACATATGGCACAAATATTAAAGATTTAAATATTCCTGCATATGGTTATGTTTGGAATAATAATGAATGTACTAAATGCAATGTAGTTAGCATTCAATCTCAGGCATTCTATAATAATACAAATATTACAACTATTACATTTCCTAAGACTTTAAAATCAATTGGTGAAAAAGCATTCTATGGTTGTAAAAATGTATATTTAATTAATTATGATGTAGCTAATGCTTCAAACAATACTACTAATGCTTATCTATCTCCTAATATTGGGTTAAATGTATATAATACATCTGGCTTAAAAATAGTATTAGGAGAGAATGTTGAATCTATACCTACATATTTTTTATGGACTTCTTATGTAACAGAGATAGATGCTTCAAATGCAACATCACTTAAGACAATAAATAAATATGCATTCGCTGAATTAGCTTATTTAACTAAAGCTAAATTATCTAATTCAATTGAAACAATAGGAGAATATACATTCTATAATAACAAGCTAATGGAATTAGATATGTCAGTATTAACAAATCTAAAGACTATAGATACATATGCATTCTATTCATGTAAGGCATTAGATAATATTACAATTGGTGAGAATGTAACATCAATTGGTAAAAACGCATTTACTAACTGTACACATGTACATATTATCAATTATGATGCACCTAGTTTTAAAAATACTACAACAACTACAGTGTTACCTAGTTCAATTGGATCTGATGTATACGCAACTGATGGATTAGAATTAAAGATTGGCTCACATGTTGTTTCACTTCCAAATTATTTTATTAATAATTCTTATTTAACAAAATTAGATGCATCTTATGCAGACTCACTTACTAATATAGGAGATTATGCATTTGCATCTCTAAGTTATTTAACAAAAATTGAATTACCTGACACTATTGAGACAATAGGAGAAAATGCATTCTATAATAACAAGCTAATGGAATTAGATATGTCTGTTTTAGTAAATCTAACATCAATTGGTACGAACGCCTTCTATGCTTGTAAAGCGTTAGATAGTATAACAATAGGAGAAAATGTAACATCAGTTGGTAAGAGTGTATTCTTTAATTGTACTAATGTTAAAATAATATATTTTAATGCAATTAATTTAGTGCCAACAACAACATCTGTTCTATTTAATAATGTTGGATCTTTAGATTTAGGTTTAAAGGTTATTATTGGAAATAAAGTAGAAGTAATTAACAATTATGTATTCTCAACCAATACTAATTTAAGCACTATTTGTATTACAGAGGTAGACGCATCTATTGCTGGTTCATTAAAAACAATAGGAGATTGCGCATTTGCATATCTAAGTAATTTAGCAAAAATTGAATTACCTGATACTATTGAGACAATAGGAGTAGAAGCATTCAAAGCTAACAATCTAATGGAATTAGATATGTCAGTATTAACAAATTTAAAGACAATAGGAGATTATGCTTTCTATGCTTGTAAAAAATTAGATATTATTACAATTGGAGAAAAAGTAACATCAATTGGTAACTATGCATTTGTTAATTGTTCAAATGTATATCAGATTAATTATGACGCTCCAAATGTTGTAAATACTAGTTCATTAATTAATATTTTTGCTAATAGTATTGGCTCAAATGTATATTCTACAAAAGGTTTAGAAGTAATAATTGGTTCTCATGTAGTATCAATCCCTAATAGATTCATTACTGGTGCTGATATAACAAATTTAGATATGTCTAGTGCTGATTCACTAGAGACTATTGGTGAAAGTGCGTTTGCTGAGTGTACTTTATTAACGACTATAGTATTACCTAGTACACTTGAAACAATAGGTGCTAGTGCATTCAATTATTGTTCTGCATTAACAACTATAGTATTATCTAGTACACTTAAAACGATAGGTGCTAATGCATTCTATTATTGTTTTGCATTAACAACTATTACTTTATATAATTCTATTAAAACAATAGGTGATTCAGCATTCTATAGTTGCAATAAGTTAACTACTGTTTATTATTATGGTACGTCAGATGATTGGGATTTGATTTCTATTGGATCAAATAATTCACGTCTTACAAGCGCAACAAGAGTATATAAATTAAATAATTAATAAAATAAGATTCAAGTCTCAGTTAATTCTGAGGCTTTTATTTTTATCCGTTAGGAAATCCTATCAATATATATTGTAATGAGCATGCCTCTAAAAACTATATTTTATCAAAAAATCATTATGATAATGATGAAATAAAAAAGGATAAGCCACGAAGTGGTAAAAGAATAAAAAGAGGATTATATAAAAGAAAAGACGGCACATTAATCAACGCTGATATTAATGCCGCTTTAAATATAATTAAAAAATATAAACGTAACTTAAATGATACTGTAATAAAGTATCTGATGAGTAGAGGTCTAACAATACCTTATAGAATATATGTAAATATGTAGAAATACATAATTATATATAAATTCGTTAAAATATGAGTTTACTCATTGAAGCTAAATTGCAATAATAAAGTTTACAAATAGGGGAATTATCCAGTGGATGATTCCCTTATATCATTTTATAAATAATGTTATTATCATTTATGATTGTTAATAATTCATTAGTGAATCTATA
>JAFSJY010000033.1 GCA_017449215.1 Acholeplasmatales bacterium
TTATAACATGTTTTTAAAAAAACTTCAAACTTTCTCGAACAATAATAAAAAAAGAGTTCGAAAACTCTTATTTTAAATATTCATTATAAAAATCATCTAGATTCTTATATACATTAGATATTTTATTTCTTTTACAAATCTCAGCTAATTCATAATCAAATATAGCACTTAATTTATTTTTTCCATAAATAATAAATAAATTTTTCTTGTTTTTTACCATTTCACCTAATGTATTTAAATAATTATTTTTTCTTTCTTCTAATTCTTTATAATCAAAAACATTAGAATTTAAAGCTATATAAATACCAAATAAAGCACTAATTATATAATTATACTTAATTTGACTATTCTTTTTTACTAAAAATTCATAAGTATATTTTGGTGATTTAATAAATTCATCAAATGTATTAACAACATAATGATATTTACTTTTACTTCTTGTTAAGCTTGATGTATTATTCTTCCATTTATATGTAGCATAATCTAAATATTTGATTTTTTCCTTATCAATTACACCTAAAACGCATGTAGTATAATATCCATCCTCAACATGTCTAATATCATCATGGAATCTAATTTCATTATCAACTAAGAATTGTCTTTTATATACCTTTCCATGCATCCAAGGGAAGGTATCCTTATTCTTTTTTATTTCATATTCACCAAATTCATTTTCAATTGCGATATTTGAAACCAAATAATCTGGTTCATATTTTGTAATAAAATCCATGATAACCCATAATGAATTTAAATCATATAATTCATCATCTGAATCACAATACATTACATATAATCCATTAGTATTATCAAAGCCCTTTTGTCTTGCAAGACCTGGTCCTGTATTTTTATCATTTCTAATATAATCAATATCTAAATTATTAAATGAATGTAAAAATTCATCATTTAATATGACGTTAGAAAAATCATTGACAATAGTTATTCTAATCTGACTAAAATCTACGTTGTTTTGATTATTTATTGAGTTTAATAAATTACTAATTACTTCCTCATTCTCACTATATTGAGGAATAATAATATCTAATAGCATGATTTCTCCTAATTCATTTGTTTTTTTGTTTGCTTACTTATATTAATAAATTTATTATTCCATTTAGGAACATAACCACCAGTTAATGATTTAGAACCAATTACTACATCAAATAAATCCTTTAATTCTTCTAATTTACAATCATAATTTTCAAATATATATCCATTCTTTTTATAAAAATTTATAGCTATATCATTACCTAACCTATCAGTAAATAATCTAACAAATTTAAAGCCTATATTATGCATATAATCCTCTGTCAGCTTTAATGCGACAGTTCCATAGCCTTTATTTCTATATTCCTCTAAAAAGCCAAAGAATCCAAGCCAGGCATTATCAAAATCATTTTTATAATAATATAATCCTGTAGTACCTATGCATGTATTATCATCATAAATTAAAAAATATTTAGTTTGTGAATATTCACCTAATGATCCATAATAATTTCTTTTACCATTATATTCTGGGAATATCTTATTTTGGATTTTAATAGCATATTCAATATTCTTTTCATCAATTAATTCTAATCTAATCATATTAACACCTGATAAGATTATAGCATTTTATATTCATAAATAAAAGAAGGCATAATGCCTTCTCCTATTCAGCCTTAAGCTTACCTTCTTCAATTAATTTAATAACTACATCAGCAATCTTAGGATCAAATTGAATTTCCTTACATCTTTCAAATTCTGATATAATTTTTTCCTTTGGATAAGGATCCTTATATACTCTTCTTGTTGCCATGGCATCGAAGCAATCGGCACAACAAATAATTCTTGCGATATATGGAATATCCTCACCCTTTAAGCCTTCTGGATAGCCTCCACCACCATATTTCTCATGGTGATATTTAGCACCTTCTACAATGTTTGGAATTGTAGAGATATCCTTTAGAATCTTGGCACCCTTTGTAGTATGTGATTTCATAATATCGAATTCCTCATCGGTTAATCTTCCTGGCTTATTTAAGATAGCATCTGGAATGCCAATCTTACCGATATCATGTAGTAAGGCAATATAATATAGATTTTCTAGCTCTTCACCTTCCATACCTAATTCCTGAGCGATAACTCTAGAGAAATGACCTACTCTTATTGAGTGACCATTAGTATATGTATCTTTGGCGTCGATTGTACGAGCAATTGCCTCTATTGATTCAATAGTAATTTCCTTTAATTCAGTTTCTCTCTTCTTTGCTTGAATACTTCTTCTCCAAATGATTAAGAAGTTTATAGCTCCGATTAATACTAATGCTAAAATTATAATTATAATCCAGAACCAAACAGTTTCATGTGCTTTTTTAGCTTTATTTAATGTGATATTGACTTGGTTACTCTTTTGACCTAACGAGTCCTCAACATATACATGGAACACATGCTCTCCACCAGCAACATTTGTAAATGAAATAGTATTTGTGCCGTCACTCATTTCAACATAATCATTATCAATTCCATCAAGCTTATAAAAAATCTTATAGCCCTTATTTGGCTTAAATCCTAAAATAGATAAATTAAATTCAATACGGTATGTATTCTTATCAACGCTAATTTCATTACCATAATAGCTAATTCCATCTAAAACTACTGAATTAACTGCTATCTTAGTAGGAACATCAATTTCTCTAACTTCACTAAAGTCATATATTAAAACACCATCTGTTGTTTGAATATAATATTTATATGTATCAGAATCATAAAAACCAGATGTATTAGATTGAATTGATTTTAAGCCATTAGTAGAATCATATACCTCATAATTAATTAATTTATTTTCACTATCTAGATTAGAATCATCAAATGAATCAGTTACAAATACCTGATTTGTAGTTGCTACTAAATACTTATATGACTCATTACCTAAAGCATCCTTAGCCTTTACCTTAGCAATCTCAACAATTGATCCTTTGATATATGGAAGAACTATTTCTTTAGATTCTCCATTTTCTGAACAGAATAATCTACTGTTTAGATTATAGTATAGCTTATTACCATCATATAAGAACTTTAATCTATTACCTTCAACGTCCTTATTAGTTTCTATTTCTTCTATGCTCTTAAAATCATTGGCTACCTTAAATATTCCGCCTGTATGATTAAAAATAACATCACCATTAGAATTAGTGCTTATATACATTGTACTTTTTGAAGTATGGTAAATAGATATTTTAGAACCATCAAATTTATATACACCACCAGATTGATAACCAACTACTAAGAAACCATCAAATGCTCTTAAGCATCTTATATTAACTAATTGACTATCTTGATAAGCACCTGTATCATCTACCTTACTTTCGATATTTGAAGCATTAGATAGATAAGCCAAATCATAAATTTCTACATTTTCGCTAGCTGGATCATATTCTACTAAACCTAATCCATAATCAGCAAAATACACTTTATTATTGAATACTTCTACATCTCTAAAATCTACTATTCCTACCGCATCCATTATTGGGTTAGAATTTTCTGTTGAAGATGATGATATAATTTTATTATTTTCTAAATCATATAAAACAAGGCCACTCTTACCTAAGCATAAATATAAGATATTGTTATATTTTTCAACTGCATATATAACCTTACTCATATTTAATTTAGTAAAGACATTATCCCAAATTTTATCACCATATAGTAATTTATAGAATGAATTCTTAGTAATTACAGATACACCAGAAGATGAATTATTATTAGATGTTAACCATAAGTTACCTTGATAATCAACAATTATATCAACTATTTGAGTTGCGTTTACTAAATCACTAGTTTGTGAATAATCATTTGTTTCTAAATTAATGCAATAAATACCATCACTATCACAACCAACAAATAACATATTATTTGAAGATGAATAATAAACAATATTAACTTGATCCATTATGTAATCATATTGTGAATCAGCAATCTTATTATTTGCTAAATCATATTGAATTAATGTATTTTTACCTTCTTTTTTCTTTCCAACTAAACCAATATACAATGTATCATATGTGACAAATAATTCATTTATAGATGAATGTGAATAAATAAGATTACCATCCTGATCATAAACACCTTCAGCATTTACTTGGTAATAATATTTATCTCTTCTTACATCATAAGCAACATTTCTTATAATCTTATTCGCAGTTTTTTCAACTAATCCGATACTTTTATCTTTAATATTATAAATGAATAAACCATTATTTGAAGCCAAATAAATAACATCATCTACTTTATCAAAACATAAATCTAAGAATTCTAATCTAAATTCTTCATCGTCATGATTTGTAAATTGTTCATCGATATTAACGATAAATGAAAATTTACCATCAGCATATTTAAATAAGTTCTTATAAGTCAAAATATATAATTCATTATTCTTTTGTGCTAATTTTCTAACATTTAATATTTCATATTTAACATCATTTTCTGTAAATTCTTTAAATGACACTAATTCCTTTGAATCATATCTAGTTAAACTAGAATATTGACCAATCCAAATATATCCATCATCAGTTTGGCATATAGCTCTAGCACCAGGTACTTCCATATATACTTCTTCTTCATTCTTATCACTTAAAAATGGAGAAGCAAATATATTTATAGATGAAATAAATATACATGACAATATTATTGAAATGAAAAATATTAACTTTTTCCTCATAAATATCTCACATCCTAATCGAATAAATTTTATATAAATAAAATTATTATTTTACATTATACCATATTTTTTTAAATGAAACTACCTTTTTGACTATGAGTACAATTTTTGTAAAACAAACATGAATATTTTAAAATCTATAATAATTATAGTAGAATAATATATATGGAGTGATTTTATGATTAATTTAAAAGAAATTGCAGAAAGAATAAATAATTCAGATGAATTAATACAATTTTATGATCGATATAAGGATGAGATATTAGATTTTTCTATTGAAATAATAAATAAATATGAAAATGAAATAAATATTGAAAATGAAATTGATTGGATTATTGATGAATTAAATCTATATGGTTCAATTATGGATGACACATTTAGATATATAATAATTCCAAAAATAAAAGATTTCCCCATAATGAAAAGATTTGCAAAGGGAATTAAAAACAATGAATTATTAGGTATTATAAATGGTAAAAATTCATATGCAAATTTTAAGAAATATATAAATCATAATTCATTAGATAAAGCATGGTATGATTTTAGAGATAATGCATATATAGAAATATTAACCGATTGGGCAATAAAGAATGAATTGTTAACTAAAAATTTAACTAATGAAGAAAAAATGGAATTATTTACATTAGCCAATTCTATTTGTGATTTAGCTCCTTGGAATTATTTTACTGATATGGATTATTTCACAATAAAATATGAGAACCAAATATTTACATATTGTATTTTAGGCAATTCTGATAAATGCTATGGAATATCAATTTATATTGACGAAGTTGAGCATAATAATCACTTAATAGAAAGGTTATTAGCAACTTTAAATGATCAAAGTCTTCTTCCTGGTTTTATTAAGACATGTTACAATGTATATTATGATGAATATGAGGATTTAGATGAATTAAATCGAGATTTTATTGATGATTTAGTAGATGAAATAAAGCCTAAACTATATCCAAATTTTATTGTTTGTAAAACAGGATTAATGCCTGATAAAATAAAAACCGAGTTAGATTATTCATCATATATGGTTGGACTAGGATTACTTTATGAATTTCTAATTAAATATGTTAATAAGCCTCGTATTTATAAAGATGAATTTCATTTAGAGATTACGTATGTAAATGATGAATTTAAGATTAGAAAATCAAATAAGTCTACAGATCCATCACTTGATTATTTACCCTATATTGACACAAAAAAATTAGTAGATTTTCTATCTAGTGATTTTACCATAACAGATGATGAATACTATTTTGATTTAAATGCACTACCATTTCCTCAAAAAGAAGGCGATTATAATTTATGTATTTATACACCAATTATAGTTGATTACACATCAGAAAATATTTTATATGTTGGTCAAGTAACAGCAAAGGGTGGAGATTTTTTCAATGAAGTACTAGTAGATTTGATGAATCATTTCAAGAATAAAATTATCCCAAAGAAAATATATGTATTTAATCCAATTACAGCATTAATAATTGAAATTCTATTTAGAGGTAAAGTAATAGTCGAGCCAAATGACAATACATATGTAGTTAATGATTTTTTTGACTCAATGTTTGATGATATTATGAAGGAAGAATTTAATGAATCGTAAATAAAAAACTTCGACTAGCATTGAGGACATATAATGACACAATAGCAAAAAAA
>JAFSJY010000034.1 GCA_017449215.1 Acholeplasmatales bacterium
AATTAAAACAATTGGATATGTAGGTTCAGGATGTGACTTAGAATATGCATGGACTGATTCAATTCCAGCTAATGCATTTAGATTAATGAATGGTGTAACAGAAGTACAAATTGCAAGTACAATTAAAGAAATTGGGTCAAGCGCATTCTATGGATGTAGTTCTTTAACAACTGTTTATTATGAAGGAATTGCTGATGAATGGAGTAATATTACAATTGGTAGTAATAATACAAATTTAACGAATGCTACAATTTATTATTATTCTGAAACTGAACCAACTGATTCTGGAAATTATTGGCATTATGTTTCTGGTGTTGCTACAAAATGGGATTAAAATAGAATAATTGTTATATTGCTAGTCAATAATATTGACTTTTAGCAAGCATTATAGTATTATTTTTATCGAGCAAAGGCGCTCTACGATAATATTATGATAGCAAAGTCGCATAATGCTTTTTTATGCGACTTTTTTTATTGAATATTTTCGTATATCGAAGGAAAAGGATAGGTAAAAAAATGAAAAACTACACAAAAGAGGATATCAGACGTATTTGTAAGGAAGAAAACATCAAATATATCAGAATGATGTTTACAGATATGTTAGGTATGCTAAAGAACGTTGAAATCCCAGTTACAAGACTAGAGGATGCATTAAGTAACCAGGTAATGTTTGATGGTTCATCTATTGAAGGTTTCGTAAGAATTTTCGAAGCAGATATGTTCTTACATCCAGATCTAGATACTTTCTTAGTATTATCTTGGGAAAATACTATGTATGGTAAGGTTGCAAGATTTATTTGTGACGTATATAAGCCAGGCGAGGATGGAAAGCATGTTCCATTTGAAGGAGATCCTCGTGGAGTATTAAAGAGAAATTTAGAGGAAATGAAGAAGAGAGGATATACTGCATTCAATTCAGGAATTGAACCAGAATTCTTCTTATTTAAATTAGATGAAAAGGGCAAGGTACAATACCCACTTGAATTCAATGACCATGGTGGATATTTCGACTTAGCTCCAGTAGACTCTGCAGAAGATTGCAGACGTGATATAGTATTAGAATTACAAAAGATTGGATTCATTATTGAGGCTGCTCACCATGAGGTTTCAACTGGTCAGCATGAAATCAATTTCCAATTTAATTCTGCAGTAGAGGCAGCTGATAATGTTCAAACATTTAAGCTTGTTGTAAAGAATATTGCAAGACGTCATGGTTTACATGCAACATTTATGCCAAAGCCAGTTGAGGGTATCAACGGTTCAGGTATGCATGTTAACTGTTCATTAATGAGCAAAGATGGTAAGAATGCATTCTTTGATGAGAATACACCTAACCAATTATCTGAAACAGCTAATAAGTGGATTTCTGGTATTTTAGCTCATGCTAAGGGTTTCTGCTTAATTACTAACCCTATTGTAAATTCATATAAGAGAATCGTTCCAGGATTTGAAGCACCATGCTATATCTCTTGGTCAGATTCAAATAGATCTACAATGATTAGAATTCCAGCAGCTAGAGGTAAGAAGACTAGAACTGAGGTTCGTTCAGTAGATGTTGCAGCTAATCCATATTTAGCTTTAGCAGCTATCTTAAGAGCTGGCTTAGATGGTATTGATGGAAATTGTAAGGAAGTTCCTGCAATTTATGAAAACCTATATAAGTGTACAGATGCTGAAAGAAAAGCTTTAGGTGTTGATTCATTACCTGCAAGCTTAGAAGAGGCAATTATTGCATTTAATGCTGATCCTCTAATGAGTGAAGCTATGGGTCCTCATATTACTGAAAAGTTCGTTGAGGCAAAGACTCAAGAGTGGAATGAATATCGTCGTCACGTTTCTAAGTGGGAAATCGATAGATATATTAATAGATACTAAAAATTGATGAGTTATCCGAAAATTTTTGGATAACTCATTTTTTGTCATATATTTCATATTATATTTAATTTTTAGTATGATATTGAATAATGTTTTAAATTTCAATAATTTTACGAATTTATTTCGGTTAACTAAATATTTTAACGAAGAATAATATTATTTAATATATAAATAATAAAATAATTGTTGACTTATTAATATACTGAAAGTATAATAGAAGCATATTCGAATATCCTATAAAGAGACTATAGAAGGAATCTTTATTCTAGAGATAGGGTGGTTGGTGCAAGCCCGAAATAAAATCCTTTGAATCTACCTCTTTGGAGAATGTAACGAATTCCGGCTAATTCCCGTTATCGAATTTCGAGTGAGGTTACCTAATTAGGGTGGTACCGCGGATTTAAATAATTCGTCCCTTTTTGCAAATATGCAAGAGGGGATTTTTTATTTGTAAGAGAGACTATAAAAAGAAAAGGAGATTAAGATTATGAGTCGTGTTTACAATTTCTCAGCAGGTCCAGCTGTTTTACCTGAAGAAGTATTAAAAGAAGCAGCAGCAGATATGTTAGATTACAAGGGATGTGGAATGTCTGTAATGGAGATGAGCCACAGATCAAAGATGTTTGATAACATCATTAAAGAGGCTGAAGCTGATTTAAGAAAGTTAATGAATATTCCTGATAATTATAAGGTATTATTCTTACAAGGTGGTGCTTCTCAGCAATTCGCAATGGTTCCAATGAACCTAATGAAGAATAAGAAGGCTGGTTATATCTTAACTGGTCAATGGGCTAAGAAGGCATATAGCGAGGCTAAGATTTATGGTACAGCTGTAGAATTAGCATCATCAGCTGATAAGACATTCTCATATATTCCAAATTGTGATGATTTAGCAATCACTGATGATATGGACTATGTATATATTTGTGAAAACAATACAATCTATGGTACTAAGTTCCATAAGTTACCTAATACAAAGGGTAAGCTATTAGTTGCTGACCAATCTTCATGCTTCTTAAGTGAGCCAGTAGATGTAACTAAGTATGGTTTAATCTTTGCTGGTGTTCAAAAGAATGTAGGTCCAGCTGGTATGGTTGTTGCTATCGTTCGTGAGGATTTAATTACTGAAGATGTATTACCCGGAACTCCAACAATGTTAAAGTATAAGACACAGGCTGATAATGATTCATTATATAATACTCCAAACTGCTGGTGTATTTACATTTGTGGTTTAGTATTCAAATATTTATTAAAGAATGGTGGCTTAGCTGCTATGAAGGAAAAGAACGAAAAGAAGGCTGCTATCCTTTATAATTATTTAGATAACTCTAAGTTATTCAAGGGAACAGTTGAAAAGAATAGCCGTTCATTAATGAACGTTCCATTCATCGTTGATCCAGAAGTAATTACTGATCCTGCTAAGAAGGAAGAGCTAGAGGCTAAGTTCGTTGCTGAATCTAAGAAGGCTGGCTTAGAAAACTTAAAGGGCCACAGAACTGTTGGTGGTATGAGAGCTTCTATTTATAACGCTATGCCAATTGAGGGCGTTGAAGCTTTAGTTAAGTTCATGAAGAAATTTGAAGAGGAGAATTTATAATATGAAGGCTTTTTGCTTAAATAATATTTCTCAGGTTGCTTTAAATAATTTAAAGAATCCTGATACTACAGTAGCTGATATTAATGATGCTGATTCAATTTTAGTTCGTTCAGCTGAAATGAAGGAAATGGAATTAGGTGCTAACATTTTAGCAGTAGCTAGAGCTGGTGCTGGTGTTAACAATATTCCACTAGAGAAGTATGCAAAGCAAGGTGTTGTTGTATTCAATACACCTGGTGCTAATGCTAATGCAGTTAAGGAATTAGTTTTAGCTGCTATGTTAATTGCATCAAGAGATATTATCGGTGGTAATAACTGGGTTAAGGAAAATGCTGCTGATGAAAATATCGCTAAGACTGCTGAAAAGGCTAAGAAGGCATTCGGCGGTTATGAAATTTTAGGTAAGAAGGTTGCAGTTATTGGTTTAGGTGCAATCGGTATTCTAGTTGCTAACTCATGTGTTGCATTAGGTATGAATGTAATTGGTTATGACCCATATTTATCTACAGCTAACGCATTAAAGTTAAATTCAAAGGTTCAATATACAGCATCTTTAGAGGATGCAGTAAAGGATGTTGATTTCGTAACTATCCACGTTCCTGCAATGGATGCAACTAAGGGCATGATCAATGCTGATTTAATTGCTAAGATGAATAAGAATACAATCATTCTTAACTTCTCTAGAGATTCATTAGTTAAGGAAGATGCTTTAGCAGCTGCACTTGAGGCTGGTAATATTAGAAAGTATGTTACTGACTTTGCTAATCCAAAATCAGTTACAATGAAGAATACAATCGTATTACCTCACTTAGGAGCTTCAACTGAAGAGGCTGAGGATAACTGTGCTGTTATGGCTGTTGAAGAATTAAAGGATTTCATCGAGCATGGTAACATTAAGAATTCTGTAAACTATCCTGCAATCAATGCTGGTGTAAAGAATGGTGTTGCTAGAATTTGTATTTGCCATACAAATGTTCCTGGTGTTATCAATAAGTTCACTAAGGTTATTTCTGATACAGGTGCTAACATCAATACATTATTAAGCCAATCTAAGGGCGAATTTGCGTATACAATTCTTGATACTGATAAGTCTGTTGCTGCAGATGCATTCAATGGTCTTGAAGGTGTAATTAGGGTAAGAGTAATCTAATATGATTAAATTAGGTATGCCACAATTATATGAATATGATTGTATAGAGGATAACCTAAAGCTAGCTAAGAAATTAGGATTAGATTTCATTGAATTAAATCTTAATTTTGGATATTGCCGTAAGGAAATGGAAGCTGGTACAGTTAAGGCTTTATTAGATAAATATGGCATCAAAGCTACATTACATTTCTATGATGAAGCTGATTTAGCATCATATGATGAGGTTGTTGAAGCATATTTAGTATTATTAAAGCGTTACTGCGAGCTTGGTAGGGGATATATTGAATCAATGAATATTCATTTATGTCCTGGCCCAGTTGTTACAATTTCTGGTGTAAAGAATTATATTTACGAAAAAGAATATGATGAATATATTGAAAGATTCGTTAAGAATCTTCATAAGGCAGAAAAGATTTGTAACGACAATGGAATAAGAATGGTTATCGAAAATACAGATAATATTCCATCTTATACAAAGAGAACATATAAGGACTTATATAATGCTGGATTCAAGTTCTGTTATGATATAGGACATGATCACTTAAGCTATGACATCGTTGATGAGGTATTAAAGGAAGTACCACTTGAATTCCAAGAATTCCATTTCCATGATGGAAAGGATAGAAAGAAGTGTCATTTAGCATTAGGTGAAGGCACAATTGACCTTAAGAAATTCAAAGATCTTACAATCAAGCATGATGCTTGGGTTAATCTAGAGGTTAAGCAAGCATCTGATTTGGAAATTTCTGTTCCATATTTTAGAAATATTTAAAAATATTTGTTGATATTAAAATTTACTTTTGATATAATAAGGCAGTACTTACTATGACTGTTAGTCATGGCGGAAGGAGTGAACAAAGCATGAAAAACGGAATTCATCCAAATTACAAGACTGTAAAGGTTACTTGTACTACATGCGGTAACGTATTCGAATCAGGTTCAGTTTTAGACGAGATTCGTGTTGATACTTGTTCAAATTGTCATCCATTCTTCACTGGTAAGCAAGTATTTACTCAGGCAGATGGACGTGTTGAGAAGTTCAATAAGCGTTACGGCTTAAAGAAGTAATATTTAAAATAAATTAGAGGCTTTAGCCTCTTTTTATTTTGCATTTTTATCAAAGTAATCTTTTACTAAAAATAATGATATGATATAATTATCTTATATTAATATAAGATACGAGAGGGAATTAATATGAATTATTTTGATAATGAAAAAGGTTGGATAGAATGTATTTGTGGACCTATGTTTTCAGGTAAAACAGAGGAATTATTAAAGAGAATAAAGAGAATGGAATATAGTAAAAAGAAATATATGGTATTTAAGCCTAAAATTGATTCAAGATACTCAATTAATGAAATCGTATCTCATAATCAAAAGAAGGTTCCAGCTATTACTATTTCTCATGGTAGCGATATTAAAAGACATTTAAAGAGTGATACTCAAGCAATTGTAATTGATGAGGTTCAATTCTGTGATAAGTCTTTAGTAAAATATTTAAAGGAATTGGCAGATTGCGGCTATAGAGTAATAGTTGCAGGATTAGATAGAGACTTTAGAGGTGAGCCATTTGGTGTTACTGGTGATGTAATGGCTGTATCTGATATAGTTACTAAGCTAACTGCAGTATGTGCTTGCTGTGGAAGAGACGCAACACTAACTCAAAGAATAATCGATGGTGTACCTGCTTATTATGATGATCCTCAGGTAGTAATAGGTGATGAGGATAAGTATGAACCTAGATGTAGAAATTGCCATATAGTTTTAAAAGATGAATAATGATATTAAATATATGAAGGCTGCCCTAAATGAGGCTAAAAAGGCAGCTAAAATAAAGGAAGTACCAGTAGGCTGTGTAATTGTTCGTAATGATAAAATAATCGCAAGAGCATATAACAAAAGAGAGGTACTTAATAAAGCAACTGCTCATGCAGAAATACTAGCAATTGAAAAAGCATCTAAAAAGCTAAATTCATGGCGATTAGAGGATTGTACAATGTATATTACTTTAGAGCCTTGTGTTATGTGTAGTGGTGCTATTATTCAAGCTAGAGTGCCAAAGGTTATTTATGGTGCATTAGATCCACGTTTTGGTACACATGTAAGTAAGATAAATTTATTTGATGTTAAGTTTAATCATACAGTAGATATTAAGGGTGGTATTTTAGAAGAGGAATGCTCTAAGATAATTAAAGATTTTTTTAAGGAATTAAGAGCAAAATAACACTCGATTAAACTTGAAATGAATATATCAATATGATAGAATATAAAAGTCCTTAGTCAACTTAGCGCGGCGAACCAGGTCAGGACCGGAAGGTAGCAGCCTTAAACAAGCGGAGGTGTGGCTGAGGCGCTTTTTTTATTTATACTGAACATAAAAAAAATAAGCTATTAGGAAAGAATTCTTAATAGCTTATTTTTAGTTGTGTGCCGGGCATGGCACTAATCTTACTGGTGAAAGTCCAGTCACGGGTATTTACCGCCAAGTGTAGTGAACCTCAAGCCGTTAGGAGTAATCCTATGGGTGAAGGAAGAGGTGTAGCAAAATCTCCGAGCCTACGAACAGAAACTTGATGAGGCTAAATGGTAAGTGGATAAGGCTGCAACACAAGCTGAAGTCCTAATGGTAAACGTAAAACCAAAACAGTAAATCAAGATGGTTGTGGGATGAAAGATTAGTGAATTACCCCGGGAGGCCCTAACGCGTATTATAGTGCGTGCAATAAAAAGCAAATAGTTAGGGAGTCAGCTGAGGTCGTAGTAGGTGGAATTGCCAACCACTAAAGGACCTAATGTTTATATAGTGCGAATCACTATAAGCAATATTTGGATAATCTGTAAGATGAGATAGTCTAGCACATTGGAACGTAACTAATGATGATAAAGGGGTCGAAGATGTTTCCAAATAAATTTACGAATGGAGGAGGAGCAGCAAATGAGTTTAATCGAAGAGATTTTAAGTATTGAAAACTTAAATGAGGCAATCAAAAGAGTAAAGGCAAACAAAGGAGCAAGTGGCATTGATAAAATGTCAGTTGATATGTTAGAGCCATACTTTAATGAACATAGGAAAGAAATCATTGAGTCAATAATGAATAAAACCTATAGACCAAAGCCCGTAAGAAGAGTTTATATCCCGAAATCCAATGGCAAATTAAGACCTCTAGGAATACCAACTGTGGTTGATAGGGTTATACAACAGGCAATAGCACAAAGATTAATACCAATATATGAAAATATATTTAGTGATTTTTCTTATGGCTTTAGACCAAGTAGGGACTGTCACACGGCAATGAATAAGGTGTTAGAGTATCTTAATCAAGGGTTTGAATGGGTAATCGATTTAGATATCGAAAAGTATTTTGATACAGTAAATCACGATAAATTAATCTCAATACTTAGGGAGCAAGTAAAGGATAGTCATACGCTTCATTTGATACGTAAGTTTTTACAAGCAGGAGTAATGGATAATGGTTTAGTTTCATCAACTACCATTGGAGTACCACAAGGCGGTCCATTATCCCCAATATTATCAAATATCTATTTAGACAAATTTGATAAGGAATTAGAATCAAGAGGCTTACATTTCGTAAGATACGCCGATGATTGTAATATATTTGTTAAAACTGATGTTTCGGCTGAACGCGTAATGAAATCAGTTACTTCGTGGTTAGAAAGAAAGTTATTTCTTAAGGTTTCAGCAACTAAGACTAAAATCACAAGACCTACAAATAGTAATTTCCTAGGATTTACTTTTTGGAAGAATAGTGATAAATGGCAATGCAAACCCGGAAATGACCGTAAAGCAAAACTTTACGAAAAGATAAAATTAGTGCTTAAGAGAAAACACGCTGTATCAAAACCGCTATCAATTACGTTCACTAAGCTTAATCAAATAATTCGAGGATGGATAAATTATTTTCGAATTGGAAGTATGAAACTATTCATAGAAGGATTTGGTCGATGGTTAAGACATAAAGTAAGAGTCATAATAGTTAAACAGTGGAAGAAACCTACGACAATATATAATAATCTTCGAGGGATAAACAAAATCTATAAATATGGTTTTACTGATGAGGAATTATATATGGTAGCAAATACACGATTAGGTTGGTATAGACGATGTGGTCAAAGAACTATTAACTATATACTGAACGCTGATTTACTTTCAAAACCAAATAAAAAGAGAAATAGACCGGGACTGGTCAATCCTCTTTCATACTACCTTAAGTAGTTTGTGTTAAATATAAATGTAGCGCCGTATACGAGACCCGTATGTACGGTGCAATGGGAGGGGCAAAGATTATTATCTTTCCTCTACCCTATTA
>JAFSJY010000035.1 GCA_017449215.1 Acholeplasmatales bacterium
AAAAGCAACATTAAGAATAAATAAAAAAGAAATAACAACTAACGATCTAACATTTGCTTCTAAAACTGTAACATACGATGGACAAGCACATTCATTAGAAGTGACTGGTCTACCAGAAGGTGTGACTGTTGCATATGAAAACAATGGTAAGACCGACGTTGGTACATATGAGGTTGTTGCTAAATTACAAGATACAACAGGAAATTACATTGTTCCTGCTGAATTAAAGTCTACATTAAAAATAGATAAAAAAGAGTTAACAGCTAATGATATCAAATTTGATTCAAAAGAAGTAACATATAATGGACAAGTACAATCATTAGAAGTAACTGGATTACCAGATGGTGTAACTGTTGTATATGAAAATAACGAAAATATAAATGCTGGCACATATGAAGTGGTAGCAAAGCTTACTGATACAACTGGTAATTATGACATTCCTGCTGAGTTGAAAGCAACACTAAAAATAAACAAAAAGGAATTAACTTCTAATGATTTAACATTTGCTTCTAAAAATGTAACATATGATGGAAATAAGCATTCGTTAGAGGTAGTTGGATTACCTTCAGGTGTTAGTGTTACATATGAAAACAATGATAACGTAAATATTGGTACGTATAACGTTGTTGCAAAATTAGCTGACACAACAGGAAATTATATTGTTCCTTCAACATTAGAAGCAACAATTGTTATCAACAAGATAAAGATTGCATTAGCAAATAGTGAAATAAATTTAAAATATACAGCTGAAGAATTATTTGTGACCCCTGAATTTACTAATACGTTAATTGGTGTCGATGTATCATATAATCTTCAAATGGAAGATAGTATGATACAGGAAGCAAAAACATATTCTATAACTGTTAATGTGTTAAATGATATTTATGAGCTTGAGGATAATACTTTAACTGTTATAGTAACTAAAGAATTATTTACTGTTACATTTAAAAACGCTGATTATACTGATGCAGTATATGAAGTATATTTTGGTGATGATTTAGTATTAAATAATCCTCCATTTGAAAAAAAAGGATATAATCCTATTTATGATATTGAGTTAGATAAATTAGTAAATGTTAGAGAAAACAAAGTTGTTAATGTAACATTTGAGGCTAAGAAATTTAAACTAACATATAATTTAGGTGTTGATGATTCTGAAGATATTACTATTGATGTTTCTTATGATCAACAAGTATCATTATCATTTCTAAATTTATTAGGATATGATTTTGTTGGTTATGCAGAAAATGATTCTTCAGAATTGAAGAATTCAAATTTCGTATATAAGTATTTAGATGATGTAAAATTATATGCAAAATATAAATTCAAATATACGTATGCAATTGGCTCTTTATATAATGAAACAACAAGCAGCTATGACAAGGGAATAGTTATAACTGGATTAAGTTCATATGGTACAAATATCAAAGAATTAAATATACCTGAATACGGATATGTTTGGAATGGTAATGTTTGTACTAAATATGAAGTAATGAGTATAAATAGTCAAGCATTCTACAATAATACAAATATAGAAACAATTACATTACCAAAAACATTAAAAACTATTGGTGATAAAGCATTCTATGGTTGTAAAAATGTGTATTTAATTAATTATGATGTGGCTAATATCACAAATAGCTCTACAAGTTCATATCTTTCTGCCAATATTGGATCAAATGTTTATGCGACAAAAGGATTAAAACTAGTAATTGGTGAACATGTTAAATCAATTCCTAACTACTTTATGTATGGAACTAATTTAACATCAATTGATGCAACTAATGCTACATCACTTAAATATATTTATTCATATGCATTTTCCGAATCTTCATATCTTGTTTCTGCAAAGCTTTCTGAATCAATTGAATATATTGGTGATTCAGCATTCTATTCTTGTAAGCTTATGGAATTAGATATGTCAGTTTTAACAAATTTAAATACTATTGGGTCAAGTGCATTCTATTCTTGTAAGGGATTAGATAGTATTACAATTGGTTCTAAGGTTACATCACTTGCTAAAAATGCATTTAGTTATTGCTCAAATGTAAGTACAATTAATTATGATGCACCTAACATCTCAAATGGTGGTACGACAAGAGTTCTTTCTGATACAATTGGTTCAAATGTATATGAAATAGATGGCTTAGAAGTAATAATAGGAAGCCATGTTGTATCATTACCTAATTATTTTATGGATAGTACATATGCGACAAAGGTTGACGCATCAAAAGCTACATTACTTAAGACAATTGGAGATTATGCATTTAATAGTGCATCATATTTGACATCTGTAGTATTACCTGAGTCTATTGAAATCATTGGTCAATCTGCATTTAGTCAGTGTAAACTTATGGAATTAGATATGTCAGTTCTTAATAGTGTAAAAACTATTGGAAACAAAGCATTCTATTACTGTAAACAGTTAGAGAGTATCACAATTGGTGAAGATGTTACATCATTAGGAAGTGGCGTTTTCCAAAATTGTACTAGCGTTCAAACAATATACTATAATGCAATTAATTTATTATATTCATCTACATCAACTTTAATAAATATTATTGGTTCAGAAAACCCAGGAGTAAAAGTAATTATAGGTAATAAGGTTGAAACAATTCCTTCATATCTATTTGGTAATAGTGTAGTTGATAATACAAGATATATTAAATCAGTTGAAGCCTCTAATGCGTCTGAATTGAAGTCTATTGGTGATTATGCATTTGGATATTTAAGCTATTTAAAGAACGTTTCTTTACCTAATTCTTTAGAAGTAATAGGAGAAGGAGCATTCGATGGCAATAAGCTTATGGAATTAGATATGTCAGTTTTAACTAACCTTAAGACAATTGGAAAATCTGCATTTTATAATTGTAGTTCAATAACTAGTATTACAATCGGTGAGAAGGTAACATCAATTGGTAACAATGCATTTAGAGGATGCAGTTCAGTATCTATAATTTATTTCAATGCAATTAGCTGTAATAGTGGTAGTACTGCTGCACCATTTTATAATACGTGCGCAAATGCGACAATTATAATTGGAGAAAAAGTAGAATTGATTGGATCATATATGTTTGATTATTGTCAAACTTCAAATGTTGATTTTAGTAATAATAATGTTTTAGTTACAATAGAGAAATATGCTTTCGAACAATGTACGTCATTAACGTCAATAGAATTGCCAAGTACAGTAAAAACAATTGAAGAAGAAGCGTTCGCTTACTGTAAATCAATTTCATCAGTCACTTTATATAATTCTATTGAAACAATTGGAAAATATGCGTTTGCCAATTGTAGTAAATTGTCTAAAGTGTATTATTATGGAACATCAGAAGATTGGGGCAAGATTTCTATAGAATCTAATTCAACACTTACAAATGCTACAAGAGTATATTTATAAATAGTGATTTACACCTCTATATCATTCGATTTAGGGGTGTTTTCTTTTGCTCCATAACAGTAAAAATACAGCCTAAATTCATTGTGTGACATTGATTGTAAACAATGAAATAAATGTGAAAATCGGTACACTTGAACCAAATATAGTTTTGTAAAAGAAATAAATTATGAAATTTTATATCAAAAAACGGACTAATTGTTCGGTTTTATATCATATTTTTTGTAGTTTTTAATAAAATTATCAAAAAAGTCAAAAAAGTTGTAAGAAAGCGTTTACAATGAAAGCGTTTTAGTATATAATTCGAGTGTGAGTTGAAAATGATGCTGAAGGGGAGGAAAATATGAAATTAAAAAAGGTATCAGCATTTTTAGCAATCACTGGAGCTGTAACAGCAGCCGTGGTTGCATCTGTGAAGCTAGCAGGGGACGACACTCAAATTATTGAGGACGATGTACTAGCTCAGGAAGTATTAGATGATAATATTTCTTTAACTGCACTAAACAGTAATACGGGTGTAGTGATTCAAGAGGCTAAGGGTGATCAAGAATCTTTATATGCAACATTTAAAGGGGTAAGTGGTGCATCAGGATACAACGCTTACGTTAAAAAGGGAAACGGAAGCTATGTTAAGCTTGATACTCAATTAGTTAGAACTTATTCAGGTTATTATAGAGTAGATGCTGTAGGTTTATCAGCAGGTACTTATACTTTAAAGATTGTTCCAGTATTTAATGGTTCTGAAACAAATGATACAAAGCAATGTGCATTAGCTACTGACTTAAGTGTTATTAGCTATGATAGAACAGGCTTTGGTTTTACAAAGAATAGCAAGAATGCAAATGGTGATGCATCTGGTGCATATAACACAGATGGTTCATTAAAGTCTAATGCAAAGGTGTTCTATGTAACATCTAAGACAGCAAAGACTATTTCAACAACAGTAGTAACTGATTCTAAGGGTACTAAGAATACATTTACTGGTTTACAAGCAATTATTACTGCTTATCAAAAGGGATATGATACTACACCAGTAGCTTTTAGATTTATTGGTAAGGTTAGCGCATCTGATATGGATTCATTAGGCTCTTCATCAGAAGGCTTACAAATCAAGGGTAAGGCTGTAGGATCTATGATGAATATGACTTTTGAAGGTATCGGTGATGACGCAACTATTTCTGGATTTGGTTTCTTAATTAGAAATAGTAATAACGTAGAAGTTAGAAATCTTGGTTTCATGACTAAGATGGATGATAATGTATCTATTGATACAGGTAACTATAATATTTGGGTACATGACTGTGATTTCTTCTATGGTGCTTCAGGCTCTGGTGACCATGCTAAGGGTGATGGTGCCTTAGATATTAAGGGAACATATTATGCAACTTTATCATATAACCATTTCTGGGATTGTGGTAAGACTACATTAAATAGTAATGGTGATGCAGTTGATTATGTTTCTTATCATCATAACTGGTATGACCATTCAGATTCTCGTCATCCTAGAGTAAGAAAGTCTACAGCTATCCATGTATATAACAATTACTTTGATGGCAATGCTAAATATGGTGTTGGTGCTACAACTGGTTCATCAATCTTTGTAGAAGCTAACTATTTCAGAAATTGTAAGAACCCTATGTTATCATCATTACAAGGTACTGATGCTAAGGGCGAAGGTACTTTCTCATCTGAAACTGGTGGTATGATTAAGGCTTATAATAATAAAATTACAGGTGCCGGAGGATTAGTTTATGCAAATGCATCAGCTGGTACTCAGGGTGCTACATCTAATGCTGATTCTAAGTCATTTGATGCTTACTTAGCAACAAGTAGAAATGAAACAGTAGCTTCTTCATATAAGACAGTATCTGGTGGTACATCATATTCAAACTTCGATACTAACTCAAGCATTATGTATTCATATACTGTAGAAACTCCTGATCAAGCAGTAGCAACTGTTCAAGCATATTCTGGACGTGTTGGTGGAGGAGACTTAAAGTGGACTTTCAATAATGCAACAGAAGATACTAATTACTCAGTAATTCCAGGCTTAAGAAGTGCAATTGATAACTATACTTCAAAGATGACTGGATATCAAACTACAACATTTGCTACAAATAGTAGTTTAAACGTAACTGAACAAACAATTGGTGGTTCATCAAGCTCTGGCTCATCATCAAGTGGCAGTTCATCTTCAGGTTCATCAAACTCAGGATCTTCATCAAGTGGATCTTCAAGCTCAGGTTCATCTTCAAGTGGATCTTCATCAAGCTCTTCAGGAAGCTCAGCTACAGCTACTTCAAAGTCTTGGAACTTCAAGGATTCACAATTTAAGTCATTAGGTATTATTTCATCAAATCAAACTATTGATAGTTTAACATTAACAGCTACATCAGCTAAGTCTATGTCAGTTAAGGCAGCTTCAGTAACTGTTGATGGTACAAGCTATACAAACTGCTTGGCATTAGGTGGTGCAGGTACTACTACATATCGTAGTGTTAAGGTTCCTGTATCTGGCGCATCTACAATTAAGGTTACATTAAATGCTTCAGCAGCCCGTACATTAGTTGTTGCAGACGCAAATGGTAAGCAATTAGGTACTATGGCAGCAGGTACAACAGGTGCTACTAAGACTTATAGCTATACTGGTGGAAGTGGATATATCTATTTATATTCTTCAAATAGTAATATTAATATCTACAAGATTCAAGTAGATTTCAATGGTAGTACAAGCTCAAGCTCTAGCTCAAGTTCTAGTTCAACATCAGGTTCAAGCTCAAGCTCATCTCAAACTGCAGTTCAAACATTAAACTTCAATAATAAGAAGGTTAATGCTTCATATAATATCTTTACAGTAGCTGGTTCTTATAAGGAGTTAAGCTATAACTTAAATGGTACTGCATTAAATGCAGCGTTAAAGATTGATTCAAAGGGTTCAATTAAGTTCACATTAACAAGCTCAACTAAGGTTACAGTTTATGCATGTGGTAAGTCAAATGGAACTAAGATTAAGGTTGGTTCTAATACTGAAACATTAACTACTGATGTTAAGGCTTATACTTATACTTTATCAGCAGGTACATATACAATTAGCCGTTCATCTGGCGAATCTTATATTTTCGCTGTTCAATTAGGCTAAAATAGAATACCTCTAGGGACTATAAAGGATTAAATCTAATATAGTCCTTTTCTTTTTTCTCAGCTAAAACTTCTTGGGGACATATGGTACCAACAAGTTTTTTAACTTTGGTGAAGTGAATGGCATAACTAGGCTGAAATAATAATTCGGTTAATTTTATTGATACACTCATTCATATGTTTATAAGAATATGTATAATTAGTAAGATATAAAACATATCTTATGATATAATACTTTATTGGAGAGATATTATGAACATTACTTTTGAAAATACGTCATTTAAATATATTGAAAGAAAAATATTAGATAATGTTTCTTTTTCAATTTCTGATACAGATAAGATTGGTGTTGTTGGAGTTAATGGAACAGGTAAAACAACAATGCTTAAGCTTATATTAGGTATTGAACAGCCTATAAGCGGTAAAATCATTAAAAGTGGTGGAATGAGAATTAATTATCTAGAACAGGATCCTAAATTTGATGAATCAATGTCTTTATTCGATATCATTATGAAGGATTCTACAAAGGATAATCCAATTTTAGATTATGAGGTTAATTCAATTTTATCTAAGCTAGGCTTTGATGATTCAAGTGTAAAACCAGTTAATTTTAGTGGTGGTCAAAGAAAAAGATTAGCAATCGCTAAGGTATTAGTTACACCATGTGATATATTAATACTAGATGAGCCTACTAACCATTTGGATAATGCATTAATATTATGGCTAGAAAAATATTTAATTAAATGGAAAAAGGGCTTAATCATGGTTACTCATGATAGATATTTCTTACAAAAGGTTTGTAATAAGATGATGGAATTAGATTTTGGTAAGGTATATCTATATGATGGTAATTATGATTCATTCTTAGGATTAAAGGCTAAAAGAATAGAGGATGAAAGTAAAGCTATGAAGAAGCTTAAATCTATTCTTAAGGTTGAATCTGAATGGATGGGAAGAAGTGTTGAGGCAAGACGTACTAAGAATAAGGCTAGAATAGAAAGATTTGAGAAATTATCAGAAACTAAATTTAATGAATATAAATCAATTGAATTTAGTAGTGTAAGTACTTATTTGGGTAAAAAGCTTATATCACTTAAGAATGGCTCTAAGGCATTTGGAGATAAGGTATTATTTAAGGATTTCTCATTTGATTTAAATAGAAATGATATTATAGGTATCGTTGGAGATAATGGTGCTGGTAAGTCTACATTATTTAAAATACTAATGGGACTTGAAACATTAGATAGCGGAGAATTAGTATTAGGTGAAACATTAAGAATAGGATATTTTTCTCAAAACCTAGAATTGATTGATCCTGAGATTAGAGTAATTGATTATATAAATGAGGAACAATCAGTAATTGAAACATTAGATGGTGCTATAAGCTCATCTACCTTACTTGAAAGATTCTTATTCCCTAAAGAATTACAATATACTAAGGTTAAGATGCTATCAGGTGGAGAAAAGAGAAGATTACAATTAATTAAGGTATTAGCTAAGAATCCAAATATATTATTATTTGATGAGCCTACTAATGATTTAGATTTATATACATTAGAGGTATTAGAGGATTATATTATGGATTTTAAGGGACCAGTATTAACTGTATCTCATGATAGATATTTCCTAGATAAAATATGTAATATGCTATTTATATTTAAAAATGAATCTATCGAAAAGACATTAGATTCATTTTCTGAATATTTAGATAAAACTGATGATGATAAAATTGATTCAGAAAAGGTGTCTAAGCAAAGAATTAAAAAGAATAAAATGCCTGCTAAAGAAAGAAATGAATTAGCAAAGCTTGAAGAAGAAATACCTGCTTTAGAGGAAAAACTAAAGGGATTAAATGTAGAAATAAAAAAGAGTACTACAGATTATACTAAGCTAATGGATATTCAAAAGGAAATTGATGAATTATCTATTGTTATTGAAGAAAAGACAAATAGATATTTTGAGCTATTAGCTATTAAAGAGGAGTATGAATAAAATTGATAAATGTTACTAATGTTATCCTTAATACATATAGACTAACAATAAGAAAGCTAAGTATTGATGATTTAGATGATTTTAATGAATACGCAAGTGTTCCAGGAGTTGGTGAGGCGGCCGGATGGAATCATCATAAAAGTAAAGAAGAAAGTGAATTGATTCTAAAAAAGATGGTTGATAGTTTAAATGAATTCGCGATAGTATATAAGGCTAACAATAAAATGATTGGAACAATAGGCCTTCAAAAGCCTCAAGCTGAAATAGAAAATAAATTTGGTGTTGAGCTTGGTTATGTCTTATCTAAGGATTACTGGGGTAAGGGAATAATGACAGAGGCCATTAGAGAAGTTATTAGATGGCTAATGTTTGAAATAAAGGTTGATTATGTAGCGTCTGGTCATTTTAATGAAAATGATAGAAGTAAAAGAGTAATTGAAAAAAATAAATTAAAATATGTTAAGGATTTAGTTTATACTACAATCAATAATGAAAAGAAAGAATCTAAATATTATGTATTAACTAAAGAGGATTATTTAAAAACAAAGGAAAAGGTCCAAAGATTTGATACAGAAGGTAATAGATTAGATATAATAACATATAGAGGAGAAAAGCATATTCCTAATACATATGTTGGCGTTGTAGATATTATCATTAGGAATAGTAAGAATAATCTATATTTAGTAACAAGAAGAGATTTAAATAAAGAAACATATCCTGGCTTCTTTGAAGCATCTGGTGGTGCTGTAGATTTTGGTGAGGAGCTAGAGCACGCAGCTCATAGAGAGGTAAAAGAAGAAACTGGATTAGATATTTATAATCTAAAATATATGTATAAAACATTTGGAAATCATATGTTATATTTTACATTTGTTGCTGAAACAAATAATGAGCTTAATGATGTAAAGCTTCAAAAGGGTGAAACTATCGATTATAAATGGTTAACCGCAAAAGAATATAGTGATTTATTTGATTCTGATTTGGTGCCTGATAAGCAAAGATTTAGATTAAGAAAGGCAATAGATGAATTTGTAAAATAAAGAAAGGAGAACGCAATGAATAGTCGTAAGAGCTGGAATTTAACAATTGGTATAATAGCAATTATATCTGGAATAGTATTTATAGTTTTAGGAATTGTTAATTATGATTTTTTTAGAGAATTCCTTTGTGTAATCATAGGTATTGGTATGATTGTTACTAATATTCCGGCTGTAATCTTTTCTTTATATAGTTTAGGATATGATAAAAAAAGAAATTTAATGTTTTTAAGTGGAATTATAGGTATTGGCCTTGGTAGCTTTTATATACCATTCCATGGAACTGTAATGTCTATTATTTGTGGTGCCTTCTTATTAATTCTTCCAACAGTTAGAATTATTTTTGAGGAAAAACATTTTGAGCAATTTAAAAAGGAAATTGTATTATATATTATAGGTATATTCTTAACATTAAATATGCTTGAGGTAATGTTTAAGCTAATAGTTATTATTGCAGGTGTAATATTTATCTTGGTAGGTATTTATCTTGTAAACACTGCATTAAATATTAAAAGAGCTAAGAAGAAGGGATCTATTAATGCAACTATTGAGGTGCATGATGTAAATCCTCTTCAAATTGAGTCAAAGGAAGAATAATTATGTCACAATGTGACATATTATTTTGTTGACTATGTTTTTAAAATATGATATATTTTCATTGTTGGTTTGGAGGTAAGTATGAGCAAAATTGCAATAATGACAGATAGTAATAGTGGTATTACTCAGGATAATGCTAAGCAGCTTGGTGTTACAGTTGTTCCTATGCCATTCTTTATTGATGGTGAGGAATATTTAGAGGATATTACTTTAACTCAAGAGAAGTTTTATGAAAAATTACTAAGTGGTGCTAATGTTTCTACATCTCAGCCATCAATTGGTTATATAACATCTATATGGGATGAATTGTTAAAGGAAAATGATGCAGTTATCTATATTCCTATGTCATCTGGACTTTCTAAATCTTGTGCTTCAGCTACATTAGCTTCACAAGCAGATGAATATAAGGATAAGGTATTTGTTATTGATAATAAGAGAATCTCAGTTACAATGCTTTCTAGTGCTTTAGAGGCTAAGAAAATGGCTGAGAAGGGATATAGTGCAAAGGAAATCGCTGATAAGCTAATGGAATATGCTGATAAATCAGATATCTTCATTATGGTTGATACCCTTGAATATTTAAAGAAGGGTGGAAGAATCACAGCAACTGCCGCCGCATTAGGTGGTTTATTAAAGCTTAAGCCTATTCTAATCATTGAGGGTGATAAGCTTGATAAATATCGTATGAGAAATAGAACTATTGAGAATGCTAAGGAAATTATGATTGATGGTATTCGTGGTTTTATTACAGGATATTTAAAGGATATCAATGGTAAAACTGATGATGTAGAGGTTTACACAGTATATTCTGGTACTGATACAGCTGAAGTAGAGAAATTTACTGTTGAGGTAAATGAGGCAGTTAAGGATTTAGGATTAAGTGTTACAGGTACTTATCCATTATCACTTTCTGTATCATGCCATATTGGTAATGGCGCTTTAGCTATAGCTATAGCTAAGAAAATGGATTTTTAATAAGAAAAATAATGACACATTGTATAAAGCAGTGTGTCATTATTTGTTTTAATTGAATTAATATGGTATAATTTGTATGATTTTAGGTTTTTAGGATTGGTGATTTTAAATGAAAAAAAGAATCTCTCCCTACACTATTATCATTTTGTCCTTTGTTGGAGTAGTATTGCTTGGTACATTATGCCTTGCATTACCTTTTGCATCAACTGATGGACATTCAAGAGGATTTGTTGATTCGTTATTTATGTCTACATCATGCGTGTGTGTTACAGGACTTGGTACTTTAAACGCATCTACTGATTATACAGTCTTTGGACAGATAACGATGATAGTATTAATTGAAATAGGTGGTTTATCATTTATTACAATTGCTATATTCTTTTTTACAATATTAGGAGCTAGAATTGGTGTTGGTAGCTCATTTATGCTAAGAGAAGCACTTAACCAATCTAGTACTAATGGTGTTATTACATTAGTAAGAAAGATTATTGTTATTTCCTTTTCGATTCAGATAATTTGTGCAGGTATAAATTTAATACCTATCATTAAAATAACTAATGGTGATTGGGGAAAAGCTGTATTAATGTCTTTATATCATAG
Organism: Acholeplasmatales bacterium; assembly: GCA_017449215.1. Lineage (GTDB taxonomy): Bacteria > Bacillota_I > Bacilli_A > Acholeplasmatales > Anaeroplasmataceae > Anaeroplasma. The sequence goes on from JAFSJY010000035.1 coordinate 11,737, forward strand.
CGCAGCTTCATTTAATAATGCTGGATTTGACATTTTCCCTGGTGCTACATCTATGATAGATTATGCAGATAATGTTATTTTAAATATTACAACAATTGTAATGATTGTTCTTGGTGGTATTGGATTTGTTGTAATTGACGATGTTTTAAGAAAAAGAAGATGGTCTAAGCTATCTTTACATACAAAGATGACACTTGTTGTTACATTAATGCTAATAACATTTGGTACAGTATTAATTAAGCTTACATATACAGATTTAACAATAATGCAATCATTGTTTGGATCTGTAACATGTAGAACGGCTGGATTTGCAACATTTGATTGTTCAACTCTTGCAAATCATTCAGCTACATATTTAATAATGATTTTATTAATGATGATAGGTGCTTCATCATGCTCAACAGGTGGTGGTGTTAAAACATCAACATTTGCGATTATTTGTATTACAATCGGTTATTATGCTGTAGGCAAAAAGACTAAGCTATTTAAAAGAAGTATCGCTGATAGCCAAATATTTAAAGCTTTCGTATTAGTTAATGTATCAATAATTTTCGTTGTTGTTTCTACATTTGTTGTATCAGTTGCTCAAAGTGTTTCCGGTAATCCAATGGGATTCCAAGAAATATTCTTTGAGGTAGTATCTGCCTTTTCAACTACAGGCTTATCAATGGGTATAACTGGTAGCTTATGTATATTTAATAAATTATTCTTATGCTTTGTAATGTTATTTGGTCGTTTAGGACCATTAACAGTTATTAGTATAGTAAACAAAAATTGGATGGCTGATTTTAAGGAACCAATTGGTTATCCGGAGGAGAATGTGATTATAGGATGAAAAAGAAGTTTTTTATGGTTATAGGTCTTGGTCGTTTCGGATCATATATTGCTAGAACATTAGTTTCTATGAACGCAGAAGTTTTAGCAGTAGATAAAAATATAGATACAGTTCAAGTAATGTATAGTGAGATTCCTAACTGTGTTGCTTGTGACACAGCTAATATGCTTGCATTAAAAAAATTAGATGTTAAATCAATTGACCACGCTATTATAGCTATTGGTAATAGCCTACAGGATTCAATTTTAACTATTACAAACCTTAAGCAATTAGGTGTTCCTCAAATTACAGTTCGTGCTGATAAGGAGGAATATAAGCAAATCTATGAGCTTATTGGAGCTACAGATATTATCATTCCTGAGGTTGCCAGTGCGATTTCACTTGCTAATGCCGTAATGAGTGATACATTGCTTGACTATAAGGAATTAGGTGCTGGCTATGCGTTAGTTAACGTTAATGTTGGTATTAACGTTGATAAGACATTAATGAAGCTTGATTTACGTAATCAATTTGGTATCAATATCGTTGGTATCCAAAAGGGTGGAAAAACTGATAAGTTCTATATTCCAAGAGGTACTGACAAGCTTGAAAAGGGCGATGTTGTAGTCTGTGTTGGTAAAAAGACAGACGTTAAGAAGTTCGATGATTTCTTAAATAGCTAATATGAAATTATTAATAATATATAACCCTAAAAGTGGTAAGGGTAAAATATTAAAGCATATTGAATATATAAAAAATACTTTAAGTCAAAAATATGAGGTTAGTGCTCATGAGCTTAAGGAAGATGAATTAATTAAAGATTATATATTAAGCTTAACTGAAAAATATGATGTGTTCTTAGGTATTGGTGGAGATGGAACAATAAATGCCCTAGTAAGTGGCATATGTGAATTAGATTACTCACCTAAGGTAGCTATTATTCCATTTGGCACTATGAATGATATGGCATCTAATTTAGGAATGAAGAAGAATATAAAAAAGTCTTTAAATGTCTTATTAGATTCTAATCATTATTTAAAGCATAAAATATATAAAATTAATTCTAATTATATGTGCTATGCGTTTGCCTTAGGGTATTGTGCAGAGAATTCCTTTATTAAAAAGAAAAGATTAGGAGCCTTATCTTATTATCTTGAAGGTATTAAATTATTCTTTAAGGATAAAAAGAAAAATATTTCATTATTTATTAATGATAAGAAGATAGATGATTATCAATTAATATTTGCATTAAACACAAATAGTATTGGTGGATATAAGGTAAAAAAAGCAGATACAATAACAATTATTGGATTTAAAGGATTTAGATTCTTTGTGTTATTTAAGCTAGCAATGTATTTTTTCTTTGGATATGCTAAGCATAAATATTTTACAGATGAATTTAGTATTAAAACAGTTTCTGGATTATATAATGGTGATGGTGAACCATTTGAATATGATGGAAATATTAATGTATCATATGCTAAAACATTAGAATTTATATGTAATAATAAGATGAACAAAAGTGAAAACTAAATAGATTTATTTTTCACTCTATGAGCGAGCTCATATTTTAACGAATTTATATATAATTATGTATTTCTACATATTTACATATACTCTATAAGGTATTGTTAGACCTCTACTCATCAAATACTTTATTACAGTATCATTTGAGTTACGTTTATATTTTTTTATCATATTTAAGGCGGCATTTATATCAGCGTTGATTAATGTGCCGTCTTTTCTTTTATATAATCCTCTTTTAATTCTTTTACCACTTCGTGGCTTATCCTTTTTTATTTCATCATTATCATAAAATGATGATGCTGATGTATATGATTCGTTAATCTCAATTATATTAATTCCATATTCTAATGCCTTTAATATAAGCTTATTCTTAAATTTAGATATTGGAAGTGAAATAAAATTCTGATTGGTCTTAGCTCTTTTCTTTCCTTTTAGGCTTTCGTTCTTGATTCCACCTGTCTTTATTCCTTTATTCCAACCTACTATTATTTGACTTATATTATTGTCTTTAGCTTTATTTAATAATTCTTTTACTGATTTATTTAAATAATCATTAATATAATTATTATTCTTTCTTCTTAATGATTCTATTCTTTTAGAAGTATAAATACCATTTGGTAGATTAGATTGTAATTTAGCTAATCTTTTAGATGTGAATTGTATCTTAGATAATAATGATTTACCATCTATAACAAATGATTCATTATTATACATTACACAAGATGCTAGATTAGTTACTCCTAGATCTATTCCCATTACCTTATCATCAATAGGCTTTAATTCATATTCTTCATCTTTATATGAAAATTCTATTGTATAATACTCTCCTTTTTTATCAGGTACTATTCTTACTTGATGGATTTCTTTATTATCTAATAATTTAGGAATCTTAAAAAATATATTAATAGACTCTTTATTTGAATAATCATTAATGAAATTTTTGATTAATTCATCTTCATATTCATTATTGAACACTTTATTAGTTCTCATATCATTTGATAATGGTAGCTTTATACAATTATGACCTTTATAAACAATTGGTCTTACCTGATCTGTGTATAATGGATAGAATCCATTCTTTGGAAGATATTTAGGTAATGAACCATGTTTCTTAATAAATTTCATCATATTATTATGAGCACATCTAATAGTACAAATTGATTGATATGTATTAATAGTATGAAAGTTCTCATTATCCTTTAATATTTTATTAGTATCAAAATATGAAGGAATAGTATTATGCTCAAAATAGTATTGTCTAAGATAATATAAAGTGGCATTATAAAGATTCTTTGATATTCTACATAAAAGCTTTAACATAGCTATTTCATTACTATTTGCTTTATAGTGATATTTTAGTGTCTTAAATCTCATTTTTTCACCTCCATTTCTACACTATTATTATACCACAAAAACGGCAAAAAATCCATTAGGTAAGCCATTTTTCTTTTTGATAAAATTTGTAAGAAATAGGGTTAAAAACGATATGTTTCGAGTAAAATTTGAGAAAAATCAGTGGAGATTTAGCTGAATGTGTGAATAGAATTTCCTAATGGATAAAAAATAAGAGCATTTGTTGCTCTTATTTCTTTTTATATATTTTTGCTATAAAGAATCCTTCGTAATATTCATTAGGCATAACAGTTATTACACCAGGAATAGTAGAGGGTAGTGTTTCTAAATCCATAGGATCTAGCTTTACTATTTCACAATTATATAAAGGTAATACCTTATTTAATACATTCTCATTTTCTTCCTTTAAAATAGAACAAGTAGAATAGATCATATATGAATTTGGCTTTAATATTTTTAAAGCCTTTTTTAATAATTCAGTTTGAAGCTTAGCTGAATTATTAACTAATTCTCTAGATATCTTTAATTGTTTAGTCTTTTCATTTAGGAATAATGTTCCAGAACCTGAGCATGGGGCGTCAAGTAATATTTTATTAAATGAAAAATAATCATCTAATCTTTTGGCATCTGTATTAATTACAAATACAGAAGAAGCACCTTGCTTTAGAATATTAAATTTTAATCTATCACATCTAATTTTATCTATTTCAACTGCGGTAATATGAGCTTTATTATTAGTTAACGCAGCTATTTCAGATGTTTTACCACCTGGAGCGGCTGCCATATCTAAAATATCCTCACCCTCCATTGGCTCTAAATAGATTGGTGGTAACATACTTGATAGGCTTTGTAAATATACTAATCCATTTTCTACTATATCTGTTTTATACAAATCATTGGCAGTTTTATTAAGAAGAATAAAGGAATTATCTATCGGACCTTCCTTAAATTCAATATTATTATCATTAAAGAATTTAATTATAACTTCCTTATTAGACTTAATTGTATTAACTCTTAATGTTGTTAATCTATTATTTTTATAGCCTTCAATTATTTTATTTTTTAATTCTATTCCATATTCCTTATCTAACAATTCATTTAGGAATGGTGGAATTAAATTGTTTTGTTCCATAAAATCACCGATTTTATTATATAACATAAATAGAATAATTAAAATTGACAAAATAGCTATTATTCAGTAAAATAATAAAGGTTTAATATTTAATATTAAGGAGATAACAAAAATGATTAAGGTTAATGACTTGAAAAATGGTGTTTGCATCGAATATGATGGAAAGTTAATGCAAATTATTGAATTCATGCATGTATTACAAAATAAGGTTGCATATGTTAGAGTTAAGATGAAGGATATGAGAACTGGTGCCGTATTAGAAACAGCATTAAAGGGTTCTGATTCTGCATTCAAGAGATGCTTCATTGAAAAGCGTCCTATGCAATATATTTATAACTCTGGTGATTCATATGTATTCATGGATAATGAAACTTATGAGCAAATTGAAATTCCAGCAGAAAGACTAAAGTGGGAAAAGAATTTCTTACAAGAAGGTATGCCTGTTGATATTCAATCTTATGAAACAGAAATTTTAAATATCTTATTACCAGATAAGGTAACTTGCAAGGTTACAACTGAGCCTGCAGTAGCTGGTAACACTAAGACTAACTCTTTAAAGGATGCTTTCTTAGAGTCTGGTTTCTTAGTAAAGGTACCTATGTTCATCAATAATGAAGAGGAAATCATTGTTTCAACTATTACTGGTGAATATGTATCACGTGCTTAATTTGAGATAAACTACCCAAATGGGTAGTTTTTTCTTTTATCTGAAAATAGGTTATTATATAATAATTAGTAAGAAAGGAGCTGTTAATATGCTTAAGGTTTTATGGGAAAAAATGAAGGAAGCTATGATTACTATTATTCCCGTTATTATAATAGTAATAGGTTTATCATTTACTCCTCTTTTTGATATGACAGTTTCTGATTATTTTGTATTTATTATATCTGCAGTCTTTATCATTTTAGGTATTGGACTATTCAGTATGGGTGCTGAAATGTCTATGGAGCCTATGGGAGAAACAATAGGTTCTAATATGATGAAAACTAATAAGATTTTTATTATGCTTGCCATCGTATTTGTTTTAACTGCATTAATAACTGTAGTAGAACCAGATGTATCTGAATTATTAGAGCTAGCTGAGGCATTATTAGTTGATGGTAGAAGAATGGCATTAATAATAGCTATTGGTGTATCTACTGGTTTATTCTTAATCTTTGGATTATATAGACTTATGAGAAGCCTTAAATATAAAACATTATTAGTGTTTTGTTATTTAGTAATGTTTGCCTTTATTTGTTTAATTATATTAAATAATAAGGTTCATTTATTACCCTTAGCATTAGATGCTGGTGGTGTAACAACAGGTGCTATTTCAACACCATTTATTATGGCTATTGGTATTGGTGCAGCCATGACAATTGGTGGTAGAAAAACTAAGTCAAATTCATTTGGTTTTATTGCATTATGCTCTGTTGGACCTATCATTGGTGCCTTAGTTTTAGTATTATTTAGTGATAATGTTAATTTAACTATATTACCTGAAGATGTACATATGGGCTATGGTGAAGGCTTTAATGAAATAATGAATAATGTATTTGAATCATTAGGTAAGATTTCATTAGAGGTTTTAATTGGTTTAGGACTTGTAAGCTTTGCCTTCATTGTTATTAATTATTTATTCTTGAAGCTTCCAAGAAAAAGAATGATTCAAATATTCTTAGGTATTATTTATGCCTTTGTTGGATCAGTATTATTCTTAACAGCGGCATCTATTGGATTCCATTCAATAGGATTTAAGCTTGGTGAGGCTTTATCAAATATTAGTCCTGTATGGGTTTGTATAATAGGCTTCTTACTTGGTGTATTTATTGTCCTTGCAGAACCTGCCGTACACCTATTAGCTAATCAGGTTGAAGAGGTTACACTTGGTGGTGTTTCTAAAAAATCAATTTTAATTGCCTTATCAATTGGTGCTGGTATTTCAGTATTATTATCAATTATTAGAATTATTTTTGATTTCTCAATTATATATTATATTGTTGCTGGATTTGTTATTTCATTCCTATTATCTTTATTTGTTCCGACCATCTATACCGCTATTGCCTTTGACGCCGGTGGTGTAGCATCAGGACCTATCACATTAAGCTTTATTATGCCTTTGGCCTTTGGTGCTTGTATGGTACTTCAGCCTAATGATATAGCTGAGGCAGCCTTTGGTATTGTTGCGATGGTTGCTATGACACCAGTTATTGCAATACAGCTACTAGGCTTTAGAGACATTTTAAGGAAGAAGAGACTAGAAAGAGATAGATTAAAGACAATAACAACAGTTGATGATGAACAAATTATTGAATTTAAGTAGGTGATATCGTGGCAAGCGGAAAAATAGACGCTCCTATAAAATTAAAATTATTATTTACAGTCGTTAATAAAAATAAAGCGGAATTCTATATGGATGCCTTAGAAACATTTGATGTTAATTTTCAAACAGTTATTTATGGTGATGGTTTCTTATTCGATAATGCTGAAGATAATAAGGCATTAAATGATGATACTGTAATAATAGTTAGTGTGGTACAAGAGGAGAAGGTACCTGAAATATTAGCAAGATATGAAGATAAATACTTTAAAACAAGAAATGGAAAGGGCTATGGAATAGTTGTTTCTATGGATTCTTTAATTGGAGTATTAGCTTATAAATTTTTAGCAAATATTGGAGTTGAATAATATGAAAAAGGAATTAATTGTATGTATAGTAAATGATGGTTTCTCTGATATAGCTATGGATGCCGCAAGACAGGGTGGCGCGACAGGAGGAACAATTATTAATGCCCGTGGTTCTGCAAGATCCGAGGCAGAAAAGAAATATAAAATTAATATCCATGAGGATAAGGATATTGTATTAATTGTTGCTAATCTAGATGTTAAGGATGATATAATGCATTCCTTATACCAGAGAGTAGGCTTAAATACTGCAGCTCATGGTATTGTTTTTACAGTTCCTATTGATGATACAGTAGGCTTTAAGGATGACACACCACTTGAACATCAAGATTTAACTGATCAGGAATAAAAAAGTTCTTGATTTTATGGTTTTAATGCTATAATTATAATGTACCTATCATTTTACTAGGAAAAGAGGGATAATATGATTTCAACTAAAGGAAGATATGCATTAAGACTAATGATTAACCTAGCATTATATTCAGATGGAAATTATGTAAGATTAAAGGATATATCTGAAAAAGAAGGAATTTCTATTAAGTATTTAGAGCAGGTTGTAGCTCTATTATATAAATCAAATTTAGTATTGAGCTTAAGAGGAAACAATGGTGGTTATAAGCTTGCAAGGGATCCTAAGGATTATACAGCAGGTGAAATATTAAGAGCCGCAGAAGGAACACTATCTCCAGTTCAATGCTTATCTTGTCCAGTTAATACTTGCCAAAGACAAAGTATTTGTTCTACATTAGATTTTTGGAAGGGATTTAATGATGCAGTTAATAATTATGTTGATAATGTAACATTAGCTGATTTAGTAGAACAATATAAGGCTAAATTTGAATCTGATTATTCAATTTAAAAAAAAGATTATAAATTTACCTCCGATTTTTACTAGATATTATCTAGTAAGAGTTGGAGGTATTTATTTTTTAAACATTTTTACACTTTACCTATTGACTTACTAGGAAAAGGATGTATAATAGCAAGTGTAACCTAGTAAAAAACTAGGAAATGAGGAAAAGAGATGATGCTGATGACAGACATGTGTGGTTGTGATTGTTGTAGCGATATGGGAGGCTGCAAATAAATTATTAACTCTCATAAAAACAAAAAAATTAAGAAAATAAGAGGAAAGAAAATATGGGAAGAAATTATAAATTTGAAACAAAGCAATTACATGTAGGACAGGAACAAGCTGATAGCGCAACAGGAGCAAGAGCTGTACCTATCTATTTAACATCATCATATGTATTTAATAATGCAAAGCACGCTGAAGATAGATTTGGCTTAAGAGATGCAGGTAATATCTATGGTAGATTAACAAATCCAACTCAGGATGTATTCGAACAAAGAATCGCTGCACTTGAAGGCGGTGTTGCAGCACTTGCAGTAGCATCTGGAGCTGCAGCTATTACTTATTCAATCCTAGCTTTAGCAAGAAATGGTGAGCATGTTGTAGCAGCTAATAATGTTTATGGTGGTACATATAATTTATTAGAGCATACATTAAGAGATTATGGTATTGATACAACATTTGTTGATCCAAGTGATGTAAAGAATTTCGAAAAGGCAATTAAGAAAAATACAAAGTTAATTTTTATAGAAACATTAGGTAATCCAAATAGTGATGTAATCGATATTGAAGCAATTGCAAAGATTGCACATCAAAATGATATTCCACTTGTTATCGATAACACATTTGGTAGCCCTTATCTAATTAGACCAATTGAATTTGGTGCTGATATCGTAGTTCATTCAGCTACTAAGTTCATTGTAGGTCATGGTACAGCACTTGGTGGTGTAATCGTAGATTCTGGTAATTTTGATTGGGAGAAGTCAGGTAAGTTCCCTCAATTTGTTGAGCCAAACGTATCATACCATGGTGTATCATTCACAAAGGCAGTAGGTAAGGCAGCATTTGCTGTATATATTAGAGCTATCTTACTTCGTGATACAGGTGCGGCAATTTCTCCAGTAAATGCATTTATCGCATTACAAGGTTTAGAAACATTATCATTAAGAGTTGAGCGCCATTCATACAATGCAGCTAAGGTAGTAGAATATCTAGCAAAGAATCCAAAGGTACAAAAGGTTCATCATCCACTTGTATCTACAGATAAGAGACAACAAGAATTATATAAGAAGTATTTCCCACAGGGTGGAGGTTCAATCTTCACATTTGAAATTAAGGGAACTGAGGAGGATGCTAAGAAGTTCATCGATAATTTAAAGCTATTCTCATTACTAGCAAATGTAGCTGATGTTAAGTCATTAGTAATTCACCCAGCTTCAACAACTCATGCTGAATTATCAGATAAGGAATTAGAAGAGGTTGGTATTTATAGAAACACAATTAGATTATCAATTGGTACTGAGCATATTGATGATATCATTGAGGATCTAGATTCTGCTTTTAAGGCATTATAATTAGGAGGAAATAATTATGGCAAACATTCATAAAAGTATAGTTGAATTAGTTGGTAAGACACCACTAGTAGAATTATCAAATTTCGAAAAGAATAATAATTTAGAGGCAAATATTATTGCAAAGGTTGAATATTTTAACCCAGCTGGATCTGTAAAGGATAGAATTGCAAAGGCAATTATTGAGGATTATGAGAAAAAGGGAGTTTTAAAGAAGGGTGCAACTATTATTGAACCAACTTCAGGTAATACTGGTATTGGTTTAGCTGCAATAGCTGCCGCAAAGGGATATCGTCTTATAATCGCATTACCTGAAACAATGTCAGTTGAAAGAAGAAATTTAATTAAGGCATATGGAGCTGAACTAGTTCTAACTGAAGGAGCTTTAGGTATGAAGGGTGCCATTGCAAAGGCAGAAGAGTTACATAAGCAAATCGAAGGATCAGTTATCGCAGGTCAATTCGTTAACCCTGCTAACCCACAAGCTCATTATGAAAATACAGGACCTGAAATTTGGGCTGATGCAGATGGTAAGGTTGATATCTTCGTTGCTGGTATTGGTACAGGTGGTACTATTTCAGGTGTAGGTAAATTCTTAAAGGAAAAGAATCCTAATATTAAGATTGTAGGTGTAGAGCCTAAGGGTTCTCCAGTATTAACAGAAGGACATCCAGGTCCACATAAGATCCAAGGTATTGGTGCAGGCTTCATACCTGAAACATTAAATACTAAGATTTATGATGAAATCATTGATGTTGAAAATGAAGATGCATTTAAGACTGGTAAGGAAATCGCAATAAGTGATGGTATCCTAGTTGGTATTTCTGCAGGTGCTGCAATCTTCGCTGCTAAGCAATTAGCAAAAAGACCTGAAAATAAGGGAAAGAATATTGTAGTATTATTACCTGATACAGGTGATAGATATTTCTCAACACCATTATTCAATTAATATTACCTCGGGAGTTTCGAAAGAGACTCCTTTTTTATTCTAATCTAAATTTTTTGATATCATTTGATATTAAGAGCTTTTAAACTTCAATATAACATTTGGTATATAAAACATTTGAACTTCTATATAACATTTGGTATAATGAAGTTGAAAAGAGGTATGTTGTTATGAATATTGCTAATGAAATAAAGATGATTCGAGAATTATTAGGTTTGTCACAACAAGATTTAGCTGATGAACTTGAAGTGTCATTTCAAACTGTTAATCGTTGGGAAACATCTAGTAATGAAATAGAACAACGTAATATAGATAAGCTTTACGAATATGCCTATAATAAGGGAATTCAAATAAATAAAATAAAAGAAATGTTTTTAATAGATGAAAACAATTATGATGATCATGTTTTACTTTTTCATGGAGCAAAGAAAAAGTTTTCGTTACCTGTAGATTTAAATCATTCTAAGGATCAAAATGATTTTGGTCGAGGATTTTATTTAGGAGAAAATCTTGAACAAGCTTCAACGTATATTTCTAATAGTGATTATCCATATGTTTACTCTTTTTGTATTGATTGTAAGGATTTGAAGATTGAAAGATTCTCTGTATCAAAAGAATGGATGATTGCTACAGCTTATTTTAGAGGCTGGTTAAATGAATATAGTGAATGTCAATTAATAAAAGAAATAATAAATAGAGTAAATAATGCTGATTTAGTGATTGCCCCAATTGCTGATAACAGAATGTTCGATATTTTATCTGAATTTGTTGAGGGTTCTATTACTGATTTACAATGCCAACACGCACTCGCTGCGACAAATCTTGGATTTCAATATGTTTTGAAAAGTGAAAAAGCAATTTCAAAACTTATTTATATTAGTGAACTTTATTTGTGTAAGAGTGAAAAAAAAGATATTTTGAATAAAAGATTGGAAATGCATAATTTAACTGCTGGAAAAGTTAGAATGGCAAGAATTGAATATAAGGGAAAAGGAAATTATATTGAGGAGATTTTAAAATGAAATTAGATACAGTTGATTTAAAATTATGTCAAATCCAAGGCAAAATATTTGAAGAATCAATTGGTTCTTTAAATTGTAGTTCTCAAGTATTTATACGAAGATTTATGAATTCTAAAGTTGCTAAGTCATTTGACGATAAAAGTTATCTAGCACAGACTAGTAGTATAAGAGATGTATATGATGAATTAGAAGAAGAATACGGTTCTTTTTATTATGGAAAAGATAAATTCTCAATGAATGAAATGCATTGGATTGGATATGTTTTTAGATGTATGAGTATTGTTTATGGTTTATCAAGCAAGCAAATATATAAAATGTTTCCATCTAATGATGTTAGATCATATTATTTTATTTATCATACTTTTGATATAGTTGAAGCAGCAGAGAGAATGCTTGAAACAAAAGGATATGATTTTTCGAACATTACTGAAAAAGGTGAAAAGATATATAGAAGATTATTATATAACCAGGAAATTCGACTAGAAAAAATGACAACAGAATTAGCACATAAATTATTTGTTGATTTTAAAAATGATGAAATGCTTTTTGAAGATAAAAAAGATTTTAAAGAATTTATATATGATGAAAATCAAGTAAACAATTATGTGCAAAATAAAGAAAAAGATGGATACATTTTATTAGCTATTCTGTATAAAGAGGACGTAATTGGAGAAATTAGGTTCAATGGAATGGAAGATTCCTGTTCTGAAATTGGTATTGTTTTAAAAAATGATAGATATAAAAATAAAGGAATAGGAACAATAGCTCTAACTAAAGCATTAGATTATGCTAAAGACAATTTAAAATTAAACAAAATTGTTGCTAAAATATTGAAGACTAATAAAAGAAGCCAACATTTATTTGAGAAAATTGGTTTCGTATTTTATGATGAAGATGAACATTTTGATAAATTTTATAAAAATATATAATATTTAGTTGCTGGAGGTGCTCAAAAAAGTACAAATAGTCATACTAATTTATACATACTCCACTAGGTATTTTTCTGATGAACAGTATAAAATGATTTATAAATGACTATGGAGGTGCACCAGATATACAACGCTACACCATTATTCAATTAATATTACCTCGGGAGTTTCGAAAGAGACTCCTTTTAAGTATCTTACTAACAGGCTTGCAAGAATTCAAATTTGTACTAAATATATAAATTTGAACATTTTTAAAAAATGTGGTAAAATCTAATTGTTTTGGAGGATTATGTAGATGAAATGTGTAAATTGTGGTAATGAAACATATATTGATATCAAATTAGATAGTAATGATATTACTATGAAGGCTTGTACTAAGTGTGGTCACTTAGAATATTTCTATAGAATGGATAAGGTTAAGCTTTTAACTGAAATCAATCTATTAAATACACAAGCAGAAGCTTTAGAGATTATTGCATCTAATGCTAATCAAACTACTAAGGCTCAAAAGGAAGCTGAAGACAAGATTGAAGCAATTGAGGCAAAGGTTTTAAAGATTAAGAATAAAATTAAGAAATTAAATTAATTTTTAATCTTATGATTAAACAAATGTATTGATTCAAAAGATATTGCTAAAAAATTAAAATCAATATATAATTTTATTGTGGGCTTTTTCCCACATTGGTAAGGATGGAAAAAGAGGAACAGAAGGACCGACGTATTGGTGGCGTCGGTCTTTTTGTTCTTTTATAAATAAAAAAATAAATCTAATTTTGGACTATATTTGTACATTACTGAACTATTGACTAGTTATAAAGTATGATTTTAGCTAAATTGCAATAATAAAGTTTACAAATAGGGGAATTATCCAGTGGATGATTCCCTTATATCATTTTATAAATAATGTTATTATCATTTATGATTGTTAATAATTCATTAGTGAATCTATATTCTGATGTTTCAAAAT
>JAFSJY010000036.1 GCA_017449215.1 Acholeplasmatales bacterium
ATAAGAATTAGAAGAAGTAACGATTGTTATATTTACTTTAATATCCTTTAACATAGATATTAAATAATTGTCAGCATAGAAGTCAGTTATAGTTAAGCTTTCTTTGGCTAAAAAGAAGATATGTCTAATGAAAGTATAAGGCTCTACAATTTCACCTTCAAAGAATGCTTTAGAGTTTTCTGAATAAATGTCGGTTTTTATATTATTTATTTTTGATTCAATATCATTTACTTTATTTTGTAGAGATATGATATTAGATGTACAAGATAAGCATCTTTCTTCATTAATAACTGATCCCTTTAATAAGTATTGTTTTAATATTCTATTAGCCCATTGCCTAAATATGATTCCTCTTTTTGAATTAATTCTAAATCCTAATGATATTATCATATCTAAATTATATAAGCTATTGGTTCTTGTAACTTCCCTATTATCTTCCATTTGAACTTGCAAAATTTTTTTGCATGTTGCCCATTCGTTGAGCTCATTTTGAGAATAAATATTGTTAATATGATACTCTAAATTTTGTCTTGTAGTGTCAAAAAGAATTATTAATTGACTCTTATTTAACCAAACAGTATCCTTGTCAGGATCAACATTAACATTAAGTTTTATTTCGTCATAATTGAACAAAATATATTGTGATAAAGCCATTTTTTGATTGTTTTGGCTTTATATTTCTTTATTTCATTTAAAGCCCACTCTTTAAATTTTGTCGTTCTACTTGATTTTATTCGATATCCAATTGCTGTTATCATATCTAAATTATAATATCTAATATTGTATGTTTTGCCGTCAGTGGCAGTAGTCGCAAAAAATGCGACAACTGAGTTGTCTAGTTCATCTGTAAGAATATTGTTAATATGCTTTCCAATTGTTTTAATATCTCTACCAAATAATAATGCTAACTGTTCTCTATTTAGCCAAACTGTATCTTCACTAGGTGATACTTTTACATCTAAACTAAAGTCTCCATCCTCGAATTTTATCAAAATTTTATCTTTTTCTTCATTATTCATATTTCTTTCCTCCTGTTTTTCTCAAAAAAGAAAACTCCATTGCAAGTCAATTTGCAATGGAGTCAAAATTCATATTTAGTTGTAATTTAAATTTAATGATATTTCTCATACTTACAACTTCCTCGTATATGCTTAAATTATAGCATATTTGTATTTCTTTTTCTATATAAGATTAGAATACAAATTCTAATCCAAATACAACTAATACAGAAACTATAGTTACTACAAATAGCTTTTGCTTAAAGAACGCTAGTGCCATAGCTGTAATAGTTCCTATTAGTGCTATATAGATATTTGATGTAAAGAAGAATATTCCAGGGAATGTCATACATGCAAGTACTGCATATGGGACATAGAATAGGAATGAATTAATGAATTGATTTTTTATTTTCTTTCTAAAGAAAGCAATTGGTAATGCTCTTGGTATATATGTTACTAAAGACATTATTAATATAGCTATAAAATTATACATCTTGCTTTTCCTCTATACTAATGTCTTTATGATCATCTGGTGTATCTGTATTTACAATTGGGAAGAAGATAGCACCAAAAAGAGAGGCAACCACAGTCGATATTATGATTTTAAATCCTATACCTATTTCCTTTATATAAGGTACAAATTCAAATACACATGATAATGCAACTGCGATTAATATAACTACCAAGATTCTATAATTCTTTTTAGCATCTGGAATGATTATTGAGATAAACATTGCATATAATGATATGCCTAGGGCATCTAATAGCTTTTCAGGCATTATATTAGATGCATATGCACCTAAGGCTGTACCTGCTACCCAAAATATGATTGGTAATGATATTAAACCAAACATATATTTAGATGTAAGCTTTCTATTTTCGGTAATCGCTACAGCGAATACCTCATCTGTAATGCCATATCCAAATAGAAGTCTCGCACCAGTAGGGACTGTATCATCTAGCTTTTGGGATAATGATAATGACATTAATGAATATCTTAAATTAATTAATAGTACTGTAAGGCCTATTTCAAAGTATCCAGCATATTTAGCTATCATCTTTATTCCGGCATATTGTCCGGCAGAGGTAATATTAGTAAGAGATATAATAATACTCATTAGTGGTGTTATACCACTACCTATACATATTACTCCAAATGAGAATGAAACTGCTAAATAACCAAGTGCTATAGGGATACCTTTTTTCATTCCATATAAAAAATCATCCATATTTTCACCATTCCGTATGAATTTTATCACTTAATTTAGTTTTCTTCAATGATTTTAAAGATTTACAAGTTATATTATATATAATATAATAATGATAGGGTTTTCAAAAGTACGTAAGTAAATATGGAGGTAATCATGAAAACATTTCAAGTAATTACAGACTCAACATCAGATGTTGAAAAGAAATTTAGAGAGGAATATGATTTAGATTATTTAAAGATGGTTTTTACTATTGAGGGTAAAACTTATGATGCAGATCTAGATTGGAATGATATTTCTCCAAAGGGATATTTTGATTCTATGAGAAGAGGTAATCGTTCTGTAACAGGTGCGATTAAAATTACTGAGCTTGAACAAAAATTTGAAAAGTATTTAAGCGAAGGCTTAGATATCTTATATATTGCATGCTCATCTAAGCTTTCAGCTTCAGTTAATACTGCAAAGTCATTCTCTGATGAGCTATTAGAAAAATATAAGGGAAGAAGAATCGTATGCTATGATTCTTTAAGAAGTAACTACGCAGAGGGCTATATTGCTATTACTGCGGCTAAGATGGCTAAGGAAGGTAAGAGCCTTGATGAGGTTGTATCTTTCCTTGATAGTAATAAGTTAAAGTTCCAAACTTGGGCTACTGTTGCGACTCTAGATTGGTTAAAAAAGGCTGGTAGAGTAAAGGCTTCAACTGCATTCTTTGGCAACCTAATTGGTGTTAAGCCTATTATCCTAGGTGATAAGAATGGTAATAATTATTCATTTAAGAAGGTTAAGGGTAGAAAGCCATCACTTGATGAATTAGTTAATATCATTTCTGAAAGAATTGATAATAAGGAGGATGGCATTCTATTTATTGAGCATGCTGACTGTGAGAAGGATGCTATCTATATTAAGGATGCTATTAAGGACAAATTTAAGGGACAAATTAATGTTTCTACATTAGGTCCTATTATCTCAGCTACTACAGGTCCTGATACTATTACTGTTAATTTCTATGGTGAGGAAGTAACTATTGCTGGAGAAGAATAATATATGATTTTATACGAATTAGATGGTACTAGCTATGCCAATATGGTAGCTATGGGATCTAAGAATTTACTTTCAGATATTGAGAGAATAAATGCTTTAAATGTATTCCCAGTACCTGATGGTGATACTGGTACTAATATGAGAATGACAATTGAGGGTGGAGTAGAGGAAGGATTAAAGGCTACTTCAAATTCAATTGGTGATGTTTCTAAGCTTATGTCTAGAAGCATGACATTAAATGCTAGAGGTAACTCTGGTGTAATTCTATCTCAATATTTTAGAGGCATTTCCCAAGGGTTAGACGGGCTTGAAAGGGCAACTGTAAAACAATTCGCAGAAAGCTTAATTTCTGGAACTAAAAGAGCATATAAGGTTGTACAAAACCCAACTGAGGGGACTATTCTAACTGTCGTTAGAGAGGCTGGAGAAGCTGCCCTAAATGATTATAAGGATGGAATGAATTTAACTGAATATTTAAATATCTATATTAAATATGCTTATGAATCATTAAAGAGAACTCCAGAGCTATTACCTGTATTAAAGAAGGCTGGAGTTGTAGATTCGGGTGGTGCTGGCTTAATATTAATTTTTGAGGGCTTCGTTAAATATTTAAATGAAGAAGAAATCATATTAAGTGATGAATCAAAGGATGAGAAGAAATTTGGTGTTGATTCTAAATTAATAGCTGGCTTCTCTATGGATTTTAGTCTTCAATTACAAAATTCTAAAATTAATGTTGAATCATTTAATTTAAAGAATTTTAATTCTATTATTGGTGGTCTTGGTACTAATTTAGTATCAAACCTAAATGATACTATATTAGATATCCATATTAATACGTTCCATCCTGGAACTGTAATATGTGAGGCAAGAAAATTCGGTGAATTAATTAGAATTAAGATTATTAATTTAGATATTGATGATGCTGAGGAAAAGGAAGAGGATGCCACAGTATTTAGTCGTGAGCATAAGAAATACGCAACAGTCGCTGTAGCGAATGGTGCTGGGTTGGTTCAAGCATTTAGAGATATGGGTGTTGACGAGGTTGTATCTGGTGGTCAAACTATGAATACATCAACTCAAGACTTTATTAAGGCATTTAATATGTTAAATGCTGATAATATCTTTGTTTTCCCTAATAATTCTAATATTGTTATGGCTGCGGAGCAGGCAGCAAAGAATTATGATAAGGCTAATGTTTATGTTGTTAAAACAAAAACAATAGCTCAAGGCTATTCTGCATGTCAAATGATCAACTTTGATTCTGATGATATTGATACTATCTTAAATGATTTTAATGAGGTTATTTCTAATGTTTCTACGTTAGAGGTTACATACTCTATTAGAGATACAAATATAAATGATATTAAGATTAAAAAGGGTGATTTTATTTGTATCTATAATGGTAATCTAATATCTGCATCTAAGGATAGAATAAGTGCAATTAAGGCTGCCTTTAGAGCAATACCTGACTTTAAGGATAAATCTGTATTAACAGTTTTATGTGGTATTGATGTAAGAATAGAGGAATGTAGTGAAATAGAATCAATAGCACAAGCATTCAATTCTTATATAGAGGTATATCCTGTTGAGGGTAACCAGGATGTATATAGCTATATTATTGGTATAGAATAAAAAATATAGTTTGTTATAAGGATAGGTTCAATGACCTATCCTTTTTTAAAAAAATTGTTTGAATCTACGTCTAAGTCTAGAAAAATGATTCAAAAATCATTGTTATTATTATGTAAAATTTATAAGTTTTACCCTAACAGGAAGAGGTATTCCTAAGATAATCGAACTATATAGTAAAGAATCTATCGATATCTCTGATGACACTATATTAGTCACAATCCCATTTAATAGAGTTAACAAAGTGGGTGATAAAGTGGGTGATAAAGTGGGTAATAAAAATCTCAACATTTCTCAAATAAAAGTGTTAGCTGAGATAAGAAATAACCCAAATATTACTAAGCCTGAGTTGATGGTAAAATGTGATTTAGGCAAAAATTTAATTGATAATTTTATCTCATTTTTGAGAAAGAATGATATTATTGAAAGAGTTGGATCTAATAAGACTGGATATTGGAAAGTTAATGAATAAATATATTAATGATAATAGATTTTATTATGAAAATGTATTTCTCAGATTATTACAATATTATGAGAATTATATAAGAGGATACTTTCTACCGGTACTACCTATAATTTGTGAGATTACAATTACCAGTACTAGTCACGTTGAGATGGTTGTTCAATTGCTCTACCTACCCCAAAAATGACAAGTCTACCAAATAAATGGCTTAACTATGCCAAGCTCGATTACTTGTTGGTCCGGCATTAGGTTTTAAATCCGAACCAATAAATCTATATAATGATAATGGATTTTTGGTATTCGAATTCAAATTATAAACTATAGAATTAAGATCACAGAAATGTGGTCTTTTTCTTTTTAATAGTAATGCGTCAATCCTATAGGTTATGATATAATTGATATAGATTGAAACTATGTAGATTTATAATGGAGGCGACTATGAGGGAAATAACTTTGTATAAATTACAACCTGATTATATTGTTGGTTCTACGGATAATATTGATGCACTTTCTGCAAAAATATCCGAAGATGATAAAATGTTGAAATTAATTGAACAAGATTATAATTCTGATCATGAAAAATTTAAGAAAGAATATATAAGCGCGATGCTGAATTATAAAAAGAATCTTCACTTATATTCTTGGTTGGTTTTAAAAAAATATTATGAGGAAGCTTATATGGAAGAAACAGTATTTCCTAATTATCAAATGGAGGAAATGAAGAGCCATGGTTGGATGTTTCCTCACCAATGTATTCATATTAAAATTCAATCATCCGGTTACTACCAAAAAAGTACAGAGGAATTATATATTGAATTATTTGATAAGTATTTTGATAATTTGTTTGGTTTTTGCATTGGAGTTAAAGGTTCTATCCTCTTTAGTAGATAAAAATGTTTTATACATTGAAGGAAATGGGCCATCTGCTAAATATAAAAGAAAATAGTAATCAGCCGGTATCAGCCACTATCGGCCGGTATCAGCCACTATCAGCCGGTATCAGCCACTAAACTAAAAGAAAATGGGAGGATAATTTCCTCCCAAATCCTAAAATTAGATAATAGTCATAACAGATTATCATTTAATTACAATATTAAAATTTGAATACGTTAATTATATTGCTAGTTCTATAATAGTTGTTATAGCCTTAATTAGTAAAACTATTTATGGAGGTGTTTATTGTGCCAAGTTACAGTTATAGCATTGAATCTACAGAAGATAATATAAAAAAAGCATTACAAGAAGATTGAGTTAATTAATGAAAAGGATTAACTTTAAGAAATATTGATAGATTATTGAATTATATTAAATCGATGTTTAAAAAGTATAAAAAGTCTGATGACAGTGATTTTCCTATTAGAGGTTTGGTTTTATATTTTTTTATTCCTTATGTTATTGTCATGAAATTATTTGACAATGATTCATATAATGAACTTATGACTTATGATTATAACAAAATTGTTTCTTTTGCTAGTAGATACAAAATATGGTTTTAATTAAATATAAAAAACAAAGCAATTCGTTTCAAAAACCGGCATCCTTTATTTCTATATTTTTATAATATTTCTGTGATGTTACTCTAGATAAACTAAATTTATTAAATAAAAAAAGTGATATCTTATTTGTGGGTTTCAAAGACACATGTTTAGAAAATATGTTTTTTATCTTTAAATGGTATTAGCTAATGATTATAAATTTAATTTCATCAATAGATTTGTATTGTCAATTTGCCATAGAAAATATTATTTTTTAATATTAACTGTGGTAAATTGACGTTTTTTAGTTTGTGTTACTTTAAATTTTAAAAACATTTTGTTAATTAGTCCTAAATTTATAATATAATTAATGGTGTGGCTAATAAAGTATGGTGATGTTGTATGGGAAAGAGTAGAGAACATTTAATTATATATAGAAATGTTTTAACAATTATCTATTTATCGTTAATTGTTCTTTTTTGCTATTTCTGTATGCAGTCAGGTGCGGATTCTACTGAATCATCATCCTTTTTTACAGAAGCTATTTGTAATTTATTTAATATTACTAAAACAGATGAGATAGCTGCCTTTGTTAGAAAGGCTATTGGTCATTTTGGCTTTTTTTGCCTTTTTGGATTAGTATCTATGCTATTATATATGTCATTCTATAAAATCTCATATAAGAGGCAATTATTAATTCATTTTGGTACTGGTATGGCATATATCTTAATGACTGAATTCCTATTTCAGACAATAGCGATAAATAGAGGACCATCATTTAAGGATTGTTTAATTGATTTTTCTGGATTTCTAATAATGTCATTAATAGTAATGCTTACATATTACATCATCATTTTAATAAAAAAGAAGAATGTAAATGATAATAAGAGATTCATGCTAGTATATACAATAATTACAGGAATTATATATGCTACCCTAATTATTGTATATTGCATATTATCTTTACAAAATAGTCAAACATCTGGTGAGGTTGGAACTAATGTTGGTCAAACAGTAGTTAATATAACACCTGGTGTTAGTGCTGATATAACTACTAAGTCACAAAGTGTTCAGCAATTTATTAGAAAGGTATTAGGACACTTTGGATATTTTGCTATCATAGGCTTTTTCTCATATTTATTCTATATATCATTTAATAAAAAGCTTAAGATGATATATTTAATGATTATTCATTTTGCAGTTGGTATTACATTCGCATTTTTAACTGAATTCTTATTTGAGGCTGTTACTACAGGTAGAAGCCCAAGTATTAAG
This sequence comes from Acholeplasmatales bacterium, assembly GCA_017449215.1. Lineage (GTDB taxonomy): Bacteria > Bacillota_I > Bacilli_A > Acholeplasmatales > Anaeroplasmataceae > Anaeroplasma. The sequence continues at coordinate 8,096 of JAFSJY010000036.1, forward strand.
GATTTTTTTACTGATTCTATTGGCTTTGTTTCTATTAATATATTTGTTATTATAACTATCTATCTATTAAGATTTTATATTAAGGTTAAGAATAGATATGGTAAAGGCTATAAAAATATATTCTATGGTAGATATTATAAATTTATTAGTGATGATAATTATGTACTAGCATGTATCATAAGTCATTCTAATGAAGGAGATATGATTCAAATTATAAATGATGAAGGATCATATTTAATAGAGGATTTTAGTAGCATAACAATTAATGATAATGTCATTAACTTTAATGTTAATATTCCAAATCTAAAAATAGATGGAACATTAACATTAGATAAATTAAATCCATTATCATCTAATGTTATGGGACCATTTAAATATTTACCACTTGAATGTAAGCATCAAATATATTCAATGAGACATTTTATTAATGGTAGCTTAAATATAAATGATATAAATCATTCATATACAAATTCCTTAGGATATATTGAAGGAGATAGTGGAACTAATTTCCCAAAGAATTATATTTGGTATAATTCAGTAACTAGTGATGCTACAGTCACATTTGCGATAGCGACTATTCCATTATTTAGATTTATTAAATTTAAGGGTTTATTATGTTTTATTAAAACAGATGATAAAGAATATAAGATATGCACATACAATTTCGGTAAAGTAAAGAAAATGACGAAAAATGAGATAATATTGTGTAAGGGTAAGTATAAATTGACTGTTAATTTAAATGAATTTGAAGGTCATAATTTAAAAGCACCTATTAAAGGTAATATGGAAAGATATATTAAGGAGGCTATTACAGTACCTTCTAAATATAAGCTTTCATATAATGATGAGACTATATTAGAAATAGAAGATTCTATATCATCATTAGAATATATGTGGGAATAATAAGTGTTTTGCTTTTTAGTTTAAATGAGTTAAAATATATCTGTATTTATCGCTGACCAATACGCGATATATAAATGGTTGGGTTGAAAGTTTACCGCTGACCAATATGCGGTATATAAGTGGTTGGGTTGAATGTTGTATCTCTCACTTTAATTAGTGGGAGATTTTTTTATTGATACAATTGATGAGTTCATATTATTCAATGATTAAATAATGTATTATAAACTTAAAAAAAATGTAAAAGGGTGTAAATTGGTGCCAATATGGATTTGTTTATGATTTGTTTGCCTTTTTATTTTGTTGCAAAACCACTCACAAAATGTTAAAATGTGAGTGGAGGGTGCGCCAGTTCGGTTCACTTAACATAGTCGGTGGGAGTCCGACCTAGAAAGAGCTAGCATCTCATCTAGTACCGAGACCTTGGAGCCGAAATCGTGAGACTAGGTTTAAGCGTAGGTCAGGGATACTGCAAGCC
>JAFSJY010000037.1 GCA_017449215.1 Acholeplasmatales bacterium
CATTCCATTTTTCTTCGCCAAGAATAGTTTCTACCCATGTGAATAATAATGAATAGTCATCATTTATAACTGCATAATAATAGTCACCATCTGCTACTTCATTTGGGTCATGCAATGAATAATTGCCTTCCTTATAAATGATTACACGATATAAGTCACCATTCAAAGTCATAACAAGACAGCTTTCATCACCATACCAACCAAGGTTGTTTAAACCACCCATTGCTAATTTAGCAGCGCCAGCCTTTATAGTATCTTCATCAACTAGACCATTAAATACATATGCATATTGATTATTCTTATCATCTGTTGAAAATACAAGTGTAACAGAGCCAAAAGGAACTAAATAAGTAATATTTATATCAGAAAAATCAACTACATATTCATATAAATATCCATCATCATCTAAATAGAATAAAACCTCTGTACCTATAGCACTTAATGAATATAAATCAGCCTCATCATAATAATTCCAAGTATATCCACTATTCCATACCTTAACACGACGTGATTTTAACTCGTTATATGAGTATTCTCCATAATATTGATATCCTTTTCCATCATCATAGAAGCCAAACGTGAATGTTGCACCATTATATTTGAAATGAGCAACATATTCTAAATTACCTTCAGGCTCAGTTAATGATAATGTATCATTTTCATCAACATTGAAAATGACTTCATTACACATATATGGACCAGTTACTTTAATATCGCCGAAAACATCTTTTTGATATTCAGCAAATCTTAAAATATCCTTATCATATTTATAATCAAATATTTCATCTTCAGTAAATAAGCCATCAAATACATAACAAACGCTATAAGCATTATTATTCTCATCAAAGAATGAATATGATTGTCCATCTTCCCATTTTACAAATACCCATGTTTCATTTGCATAGCCATCATGATAAATATATTCAACCTCATAATAATCATCATATCTAGTTAAGAAATCAATATTAGATTCTAAAACATTTATATCTACAACATCAGCATAAATATCCAATTCATTTATATATGCTTCTTCAATACTAGATAAAATAGTGTCTAAAGTCGTACCACCATTTGTGTAATATGAATAAATGTCATTAATAATATCTAGACCTAATTCATCATATAAATCAGTTTTTATATCTTGTACAGCATATACATAATAATAACATTGTACCATTTGAGCACGGAATTCATTTTGAGCAAAATTTTCACCAAAAATTTTGTCATAATCTGCACTATTTATTTCATATTCATTATTATTTTGAATAGATTTTAATAAGGCTATTATATCATTATAAATTTCATTTCTTTCATATAAATATGGGCTTCGAGGTGTCAAGAAGTCTATATAGCTATTACTTCCCCAGCCATTTTCACTCTTATAATTATTAACGGCAGCTACTGCAGCTTTAACCTTTGTTAAAGCAGTAGCATATTTATCAGTAGAATCTGTAGTCAAAGCCTCTAAAGCTGTTTGATATTTATCTAATAAGCTTACAAATTCATATATATCCTTATAATATAAAGCATAATATTTATATCCTCCAGTAGAATATTTAGAAGCTATTTCATAACGATGAATTAATTCTTCTGTTGCCTCAGCTAATGTCATCTTTTCATAATCTGAATATGAATATGTAGAAATCTCCTTTAATTTATCTTTTGGATCAAATATTGTCCATGAAATGTTAATATCATTTCTGATATCAGCCATAATAGCTTCAATATCATCAATCATATTATTTTCAATTGTGCTACTAATCTTTACAGTATCAAAACAATGATCTTTTTGTTGTTGGAAAATATCCTTAGCTAATACGAAATATCCATCATCATTTAAGCCATTTAAGAATTCAATAATAGCATCCTTTAAATAAATACCTTCTAAATCATGATTATTTAAGAAGTAGTTAGAATACTCTTCCTCACCATAAGCATTTGTAACAATACCAAACTCATCAACTATTAAATAAAGTGTAACAGAATAATTTAATGTAACAATCTGTTTAGATTTTTCTTCAACCTCTTGAAGCTTACCATCATTCTTTATAAATACCTTAACAACCTTGCCTTGATGATCTAAAACAACACTATTATCATATTCAGACCACATATAGTACTTTGAATCATTAGGCTTTCCGAAGTTTTCTAGCATTTCTTCTAAGGTTAATACACCATCAAATCTATAAGCATCATGGAAAGTATTACCGTAGTATGAAAGTCCATTTATTAATATGTAGCTATATGTATCATTAGTATATGTATAAGCAACTTTATAAGATTTTAAATCATATCTATCAATTCTATCAAATATATATTTTTTATTTTGCTCATCATATGTAACATAATGTGCACTATATACATCTTCACCAATATATGAAATTAAAGCATTATCATTAATTATCTCCCATGTTAATGTTCCGCCATTACCTAAAACTGGTTTTGCTTTACCTGATTCAATATCTTCTTCAGTAGTATTACCCATATATGCTAACAAATAATTCTTACCG
>JAFSJY010000038.1 GCA_017449215.1 Acholeplasmatales bacterium
AGACTAAATGATATGTCTTTTCTATTTTTGAATGGGCGAACCCTTAAGGGTTTAAGAATAACGCTACGCTTATTAGGGGACACATTCCCCTATAACCCTTTGTGTATTACTGTCAATTTAAATTTTACAACTGATAGTTTACTCATTGAAAAATAAATCTATTTAGTTTTCACTTTTGTTCTGCTATAATCCTATTAGGTGAGATTATTATGAAAAAATTCGATGGTGTCATATTTGATATGGACGGTGTAATTTTAGATTCTGAAAAAGCTGTAATGGATGTATGGCTTTTACTTGCTAAAAAATATGGATTAAATAATATGGAAGAGGCATATTTAAAATGTACTGGAGTTAATGCTCAAAAAACTAAAGAAATAATGCTAGATTATTATGGTAATGATTTTCCATATGATAAATATAGAAAAGAAGCTTCAGAAATGTTTTTTGGGAAATATAATGATTATAAAATACCATTAAAAAATGGTGTCTTTGAATTATTAGATTATTTAAAGGAAAATAATAAGAAAATTATTTTATGCTCATCAACTAAAAAAGAATTAGTAACAAAAGAATTAGAGGCTAATGGTGTATTAAAATATTTTGATGTGCTAGTAACTGGTGATATGGTAAATAAAAGTAAGCCTGAGCCAGATATATTTTTAAAGGCAATAGAAGAATCAAAAATAAATGTAGATAAATTATATGTTATAGAGGATTCATATAATGGTGTTAGATCAGCAAATGCTGCCAATTTAAAAACAATAATGGTTCCTGATTTAATTATGCCTGATGATGAAATGAAGAAAAAGGCTTATGTTATTAAAAATAATTTATTAGAAGTAATAGATTATTTAAATGAATAATGTTGTATAATAATTTTGAGGTATAGAAAAATGAAAAGATCAAATTTAATGTTTTTAGCAGCTATAATGTTTTTTGTGGCTGGTGCTATTTTTACATTCCTAGCATGGTTTAATTATGTTGAGGGTGAAACTTCTTTACAAAAACAAATAATATCTAGAATTGTAATATGGTCTATACCAGTTTTAGTTTGTGTTATTTTAGGAATTGTTTTTAAAATATTAGAAAAGAAAAATGGTAATGATATAGAAGATTAACGGCATATAAAAATGCCGTTTTCTTTACTTTAAAAACTAGTGTTTTTATGTTATACTTTATTATGAATTTTTAATGGAGAAAAAGACGATGGATGCTAAAAATAGAATTGAAGAATTAAAGGAAATATTAAATCAAGCAAGCATTGATTATTATGTTAATGATAATCCTAAAATGGAGGATTATGAATATGATAGATTAATGGCAGAATTAATAGATTTAGAGGATAAAAATCCAGATTTAAAAACACCTGATTCACCTACTAATAGAATTGGTGGAGAGGTTTTATCTAAGTTTGAAAAGGTTGTTCATCCTAATAAAATGATGTCATTAGCTGATGCTTTTTCATATGATGAATTAAGAGATTTTGATAAAAGAGTAAAGGCTGTTGCCCCAAGTGCTACATATTTATGTGAACTTAAGATTGATGGCTTATCAGTTTCTTTAAGATATGAAAATGGTGTATTAAGATTAGGTGCTACTCGTGGTAATGGTTCAGTTGGTGAAAATATTACTCATAATGTAAAAACTATAAAGAGTATTCCTCTTAAGCTTTCTAAGCCTTTAACATTAGAGGTAAGAGGAGAAATCTTTATGCCTAGAGATAGCTTCATTAAATTAAATCTTGAAAGAGAAGAAAATGAAGAGGAACTATTTGCTAATTGTAGAAACGCCGCTGCTGGTTCTGTAAGACAATTAGATTCAAAGGTTGCTGCCTCAAGAAATCTAGATGCATTCCTATATTATAATTTAGACCAAAATGTTAAGACTCAGGAAGAGGCTTTAACATCTATGAAGGAAATTGGATTTAAGGTTAATCCATTATATAAGCATTGTAATAATATAGATGAGGTTATTTCATATATTGAAGAAATGGGAGAAAAGAGACCTAATCTTCCATATGATATTGATGGTATTGTAATTAAAGTAAATGAAATGGATTTACATGATATCATCGGTGAAACAGTAAAATATCCTAAGTGGGCAATTGCTTATAAATTCCCACCTGAAGAGGTATCTACTAAATTAACTGATATTATATTCCAGGTTGGTAGAACTGGAGTAATTACACCAGTTGCTATATTTAAGCCAGTATTTGTTCAAGGTTCTTTAATATCTAAGGCTACATTACATAATGAGGATTATATTAAGGAAAAGGATATTCATATTAATGATACAGTTATTATTCATAAGGCTGGAGATGTAATTCCTGAGGTAGTAAAGCCTATAGTTGAAGAAAGAGGACAGGATTTAATCGAATTTAAGATGATTGATAAATGTCCTTGCTGCGGAAGTCAATTAGTAAGAATACCTGGTGAGGCAGATTATTATTGCTTAAATGATTATTGTGAGGATAAGATTATTAATAAAATAATTCATTTTGCATCTAAGCCTGCTTATAATATTGATTCATTAGGTGATAAGCTATGTGAGCAATTATTCCAAGCTGGATTTATTACTGATATAGCATCAATTTTTAGATTAAAGACTCAATATGAAAGCTTAATTGTATTACCTGGCTTAGGTGAGAAGAGCATCAATAAATTAATTGAAGCTGTAGAAGAATCAAAGAAGAATAATTTAGATTTATTATTATTTGGTTTAGGTATTAGACATGTTGGTGCTAAGGCATCTAAATTAATCTGTAAAAGATTTAAAAACATGGATGGTATTATGAATGCTACATTAGATGAATTAGTAGCTATACCTGATGTAGGTGATGCTATAGCTAATTCATTATATGAATATATGCATAATGAAAAGAGTATTTCGTTAATTAATCAATTAAGAGAATTAGGATTAAATATGGAATATGATGCAGGTGAAATAAAAGAAAATTATTTTACTAATAAGAAATGTGTATTAACTGGTACTTTATCTTCTATGGGAAGAAGTGAAGCTAAAAAGCTAATTGAATCATTTGGTGGTCAATTATCAGAATCAGTAAGTAAAAAGACAGATATATTAATTTTAGGTGAAAATCCTGGTTCTAAATATGATAAAGCGAAGGAATTAGGTATTTATATAATGGAAGAGCCTGAATTCTTAGAAAGAATAAAATAATGAAAAAGAAAAGAAACTACATGTTCAAGTTTGCTTTATCATTCACAATTGTTCCGTTGTTGCCAATTGAAGTGATAGTTTGGTCTATATTTTTAACAGTTAATTATGTAAATGGTAAAATTCAAGGAATTGATATATGGATTAATATTGGATATATGTTTATTATATTATTTGGTGTATTTCTATTTCTTTCTTTAATTGCCTTTGGAATGATAAAGCTTTATGACAAAAATAAGCTAGAATATAAAAATAATAAGATATCTAATGGCGTATTCTTTATTAAAGAAGATGATATCAAATCAATAAGAGCTAAAAGATTTATGTTTATATATTCCTTTTCTATAACAGAAAAAATGTGGTATTTTTTACCATCATTAACTTATTATTTTTATGGAAAAGAAGAATTAATAGATTTCTTAAATGATAATAGCTTTGTATTAAAGCATGTAAATAAAAAGGATTTAATAAAATTAGGATTAGATAATAAAATTGAGCAAATTGTTTAAAAATTTGCTCTTTTTTTCAATTTTTTAATACATTATGTCTCTTATTACTATATATGGAGGAAGAGACATGAATAAAGAAATGTTAGAAAAAGATTATTTTAATGATTTAAACAAAATTAAAGAGACTATTAGACAGAATCAGAATAAAGCAATGGTATATGTTAATAGTCAAATGATAATGACCTATTATGAAATAGGTACTATTATCAATCAGCGCAAAACCTGGGGTTCAAAGTATATAGAGAATCTCGCAAATGATTTAAAAGAATATGGTAAAGGATATAGTAAAAGAAATCTAGAATATATGATGAAATTATCTAGTGTTTTTACAAAAGACGAATTTACGCAGCAACCTGCTGCGCAAATACCATGGTATACTCTTGTTAAAATAATGTATACGTCTAAGTCTCATGAAGAGATGTTATGGTATATTAATGCCACACATAAAAATGGCTGGTCGAGGGCTATGGTAATGAACCAAATAGAGATGAAAGCTTATGAACGTTCATTAATAGAACCTAGTACTACAGAAGTGGTAAAATCAGATGATTCAATAAATGAGATATTTAAGGATACAATTGTATTAGATTTCATAGATAAGAATGATTTAAAGACTGAAAAAGATTTAAAGAATAAAATGATAGATAATATCATTAAATTTTTAAACGAGCTTGGTCCTGGTTTTACACTTGCTGGTAAGGAATATAAATTAGTTACGCCAACAGAAAAAGAATTCTATATAGATCTATTAATGTATCATACGAAGATACATGCCTATGTAGTAATCGAAGTAAAAATTGGCGATTTTAATCCAGCTGATTTAGGACAGTTAATATTTTATGTAAATGCCATAGATGACTTAGAAAGAACTGAAGGAGATAATGAAACTATTGGTTTATTACTATGTAAGGATGCCGATAATTATGTTGCAAAGACATCACTAAATAAAAGTTTACTTAAGTTAGGAGTTTCTAAATATAAGATGATAGAAGAATTACCTGAATATTTAGAAAAAAGATTAAAAGAAATTGAATAGAACATCTATTTTCGAAAGGTATAACCATTCTAGGCTATGCCTTTTAATTTTGTATTAGGAATTATATTAAAAATATGATATATTATACTAGGTATAGAATTATAATTCTATAAAGAAAGTAGTGTTTTTATGGATAAGATTATTGTAAAAGGTGCAAGAGAGAATAATTTAAAGAATATTGATATCGAGTTACCAAAGAACAAGTTAATAGTTATGACAGGTGTTTCTGGTTCTGGTAAATCATCTTTAGCCTTTGATACAATTTATCAAGAGGGACAAAGAAGATTCGTTGAATCATTATCATCTTTTGCTAGACAATTTATAGGTGGAAATGAAAAGCCAGATGTAGATTCCATTGATGGTTTATCTCCAGCTATTTCAATTGACCAAAAGAGTGCGTCTCATAATCCTAGATCTACTGTAGGTACAGTAACAGAAATACATGATTATTTAAGAGTATTATTCGCAAGAGTTGGTACTCCTTATTGTCCTACTCATAAAATTCCTATTTCATCACTTTCTATTGATCAAATAGTAGATAGAATAATGGAAAAGGAAGATGGAAAAAGATTATATATTACTGCCCCTGTTGTATTTAGACAAAAGGGTGAGCATAAGGCAATCTTTGAAAAATATTTAAAGGCTGGTTATGTTAGAGCACTAGTAGATGGAGAAATGATTGAGATTGAAAATGCTCCTGCATTAGAAAAAAATAAGAAGCATAATATCTATATAGTTCTTGAAAGATTAGTTAAAAAGGAAGGAGTAAGATCTAGAATTTTTGACGCTGTAGAACTTGCTGTTAAGGAATCTGATGGATATTGTGTTTTATATGTAGATGATAATGAAGAATTCTATTCTACTAAATTTGCATGCCCTGAATGTGGCTATTCACTTGCTAATTTAGAGCCTAGATTATTTTCATTTAACTCACCTTTAGGTGCTTGTCCTGAATGTAATGGTTTAGGTAAGAAGCTATCTATTTCTAAAGAATTAATTATCGATTTTGATAAATCATTAAATAATGGTGCTATCATCCCTTATAAGAATCAGGAAGCTGGTAATTTAAGTGGTGAGGAATTAAGACAAACATGTAAATATTATGCAATTGACATGGATACTAAGTTTGTTGATTTAGATAAGCATAAGCAGGATATTATTCTTTATGGTTCACCTGATATGATTGAATATAAGATGAAATCTACAAGTGGACATAAGCATGAGAAGAAATCTTATTTTGAAGGAATCATTAATATGTTCCAAAGAAGATACAGTGAAACTAATTCAGAATGGATTAGAGATTGGATTGAAAACTTCATGGTTGAAAATCAATGTGAGGTTTGTAAAGGAAAAAGATTAAATGATTCAGTATTAAATATTTTTATTAATGATAAAAATTTAGCTGATGTATGTGATATGCCAATTGATAGATTATATGATTGGTTTAAGAATTTAAAGTTATCTAAGGAAAAGACTGAAATAGCTAAGCTTGCTATAAAGGAAATTACAGATAGATTACATTTCTTAATTTCAGTTGGCCTTGAATATTTAACACTTGGTAGAAGTGCTGATACTTTATCAGGTGGTGAGGCACAGCGTATTAGATTAGCTACTCAAATTGGTTCTCAATTAACTGGTGTTTTATATGTATTAGATGAGCCATCAATTGGTCTTCATCAAAGAGACAATATGAGATTAATTAATACATTAAAGGAAATGCGTGATTTAGGTAATACATTAATCGTTGTTGAGCATGATGATGAAACAATGCTAAATTGCGATTATTTAGTTGATATTGGACCAAAAGCTGGTGTTCATGGTGGTGAGGTAGTTGCTCAGGGAACACCTGAAGAGGTAATGAAGAATCCTAATAGCTTAACTGGTAAATACTTAAATGGAACATTAAAGATTGAGGTTCCTAAAAAGAGAAGAGATTTAAATAATGGCTTTATAGAGATTGTTGGAGCTGAAGCTAATAACCTTAAAAAGGTAAATGTAAAAATACCAAGAGGTGTTGTTACTGTTGTAACTGGTGTATCTGGTTCTGGAAAATCATCCTTAGTAAATGAGGTATTATATAAAAATGCCTTTGTTAAATTATATAAATCTAAAAAGACAGTGCCAGGTAAGGTAGAAAGAATAGATGGGATATCTGATTTTGAAAAGATAATTCATGTTTCTCAACAGCCTATTGGTAGAACTCCAAGATCAAATCCTGCAACCTATACTGGTGTATTTGATGATATTAGAGATTTATTTGCTCAAACAAATGACGCTAAGGTTAAGGGCTATGATAAAGGTAAGTTCTCATTCAACTCTAAGGGCGGAAGATGTGAAGCCTGTGGAGGAGATGGCGTTAAGAGAATATCAATGCAATTCCTACCAGATGTTTATGTGCCTTGTGAGGTATGTAAGGGTAAAAGATATATGTCTGAAACATTAGAGGTAAAATTTAAGGGTAAAAATATAGCCGATGTTTTGGATATGAGAGTTGAGGAAGCGTTAGAATTCTTTGATGCTATTCCTAAGATTAAATCTAAGCTACAAACAATTTATGATGTAGGCTTAGGCTATATTAAGCTTGGTCAATCATCTACTGAATTATCAGGTGGTGAGGCACAGCGTGTTAAACTAGCCTATGAGCTTCATTCAAAGATTAATAATAAAACATTATATGTAATGGATGAGCCAACTACAGGCTTACATACTGATGATATTAAAAAGCTTATGAATGTTATTAATAGAATAGCTGATACAGGAGCTACTGTAATAATTATTGAGCATAATTTAGATGTTATTAAGCTAGCAGACTATATCGTTGATATGGGACCTGATGGTGGAGATAAGGGTGGTATGGTAGTCGCTACCGGAAGACCTGAAGACATTGCTAAATGTGAAAAATCTTATACAGGAAAGTATTTAAAGAATATATTAAATAAATAAAATGGGTTGGTGATTTTATGCCTAAGCCTAAAAACAAAAAGGAAAAGCCTGAGGATTTCATCAAGGAAATTGATGAACAAATTAATTCAGGTAAATTAACAGAGGAAGAAAAGCGTACCTTAAATGAATTAAAAAATATAATAAATGCTAGTATCGAAAATGGAGATTTCATTAAAAAGAAATTTACATTTAAGGTTTTCCTATTATATGTTTGTAGATACATAAGTGAATTTGCTATAGCATTCTTATTTGTTCTTGTAATGTTTGGTATTACATTCTCGTTCTTAAAGAATACGAATTATTTACCACTTATGATTGCTGGATTATCCTTAGCATTTGGATTTGTTATTACAGGAACATTTGATTATTTAAGGCTTTTATATGATAAGATATATCTTTCTATTAAGATAATTTTAATAATATTAAAATACTTTGTATTTGCGCTTATAAATTCGCTTGTGTTTGAATTATATGATCCAATGATATTCTTATTTATAACAATATTAGTATCAGATATATGTGCATCATATGTTTCAAGAAAGCTTTTAAAATGATGGAGGGTTAAATGGAAGAGTTTATTTCTATTGCAAAATTTAAAAAAGATAATAACTTTGAGCTAATTGCTGGTGAAAAGGGCTTAGATAATAAAATTACAGAAGATGAAATATCAAGACCAGGCCTTGAATTTGCTGGCTTCTTTGATTTCTTTGAAAGTAAAAGAGTTTTATTAATTGGTAGTAAGGATGCTTCATTCTTAGAAACATTATCAAATGATGTTAAGGCTAAAAATGTAGAAAAGATTTTTGAGCTTAATCCACCATGCTTAGTATTTTCTGAAAGAGTTAAAATTGATGAGCTATTTATTACTTATGCAGAAAAATATAATGTTCCTATCTTAAGATCTAAGCTAAGAACAACAAATACTTCATCAAAGATTTATACTTATTTACAAGAAAAATTTGCAGAAAAGCTTTCTGTTCATGGAACATTAATGGATATTAATGGTATGGGTACACTAATCATAGGTAAGAGTGGAATCGGTAAATCAGAAACTGCCCTAGAATTAATTAGAAGAGGACATCAGCTAATTGCCGATGATTTAGTTATGATCATGGAAAAGGAGCCAGGAAATCTAATTGGTACATCTCCAGATATTTTAAAAAGATTTATGGAAATAAGAGGTATCGGTATTGTAGATGTTATTAACATGTTTGGTGCCTCATCATATAGAGAAAGAAAGAATATTAGATTAATTGTAGAGCTTGAAAAGTGGGACGAGGGTAAATATTACGATCGCTTAGGCTTAGATAATGAAAAGATTAAATATTTCAATACAGAAATATCTAAGGTTACTATTCCAGTATTACCAGGTCGTACAGTTTCATTACTAGTTGAGTCTGCGGCTATGAATGAAAAATTAAAATTATTAGGTCATAATTCTGCAGAAGAATTTGTATCAAAGGTAGATAGAAAGGCATCAAATAAGGGTGAATAATATGTTTAATTATATAAATCCAACATTCCCCTTATTTGGCTTAAATATATCTTGGTATGCAGTATGTATTTTAATTGGTGTAATAATCGCTGTAATTCTAGGCTTAAAAGAGGGTAGAAGACTTGGTGTTTCATCAGATTCAATTTATATTGGTTTAGCTATAATTTTACCTTCCGCAATAATTGGTGCGAGACTTTGGTATGTAATATTTAACGCTAGTGATTTTAATTCTTTCGCGGAAATAATCGGTTTTAGAAATGGTGAATTTATAGGACTTGCTGGTCTTGCGATTCAGGGTGGTGTTTTAGTTACATGTATTATAGCACCTATCTATTGTAAAGTAAGAAAGATACCAATGTATCGTATTTTAGACCTAATCGCTCCAGGATTATTCGTTGGCCAGATTTGTGGTAGATGGGGTAATTTCTTTAATAGAGAGCTATATGGTCCATCTGTAGAAGCTGAGTGGTTCCAAAATGTATTAAAGATTTTTGGTGACCAAATGTACATTAATGGTGCCTATAGACATCCAGTATTTTTATATGAAGGATTATTAAATTTAGTATGCTTAGTATTTATGCTTGTCATTAGAAGAAAGAATAAGAAGTATCTTAATTCTGGTGATATGATTGGTATTTATTTAACTTGGTATGGCTGTGTAAGAATATTTACAGAATCATTAAGATTAAAAAGTGGAGTTGCAGAGCCTTTAATGGCAGGTCCTATTCCTGTTTCAATTTTACTATCTATTATCTTTATTATCGTTGGCATTTCATTCCTAGTATTAAAGAGAGTATTAGGTGGTAAGAAAATTAAGGGTAAGGTTATTTTCCCTACTGAAATTAAATATGCTGATTTATTAGCGGAAATTGAGAATAATAGATTCGATACTATTTTATTTGATTTAGATGGTACATTATTAAATAGTCAGGAATGGATAACTAGGTCTTTTGAGCATACATTCCAAAAATTTAGACCAGATTTAGAAATAACTGAAGAGGAATATGTTTCATTCTTTGGTCCTACATTATATCAAACATTCTCTAAATATAGCGATAATGAGGAAGAAATTAATGAAATGATTGCTTATTATAGAGAGTATAACGTTGCTGGATATGATGAAAATGTTAAGCTATTTCCTACTGTAAAGGAAACAATTAAGATTTTACATAGAAAGGGATATAAGCTAGGTATTGTATCTTCTAAGAAGAAGGATTTAGTAGAGCATACAATTGAATTATTTGGATTAACTGATTATATTGATTTAATCATTGGCCAAGGTGATTTTGAAAAGCCAAAGCCAGATCCAGAAAGTATATTAATGGCAATTAATAAGCTTGAATCTAAAAATACATTATATGTAGGTGATACATTAAGTGATATGAAGGCAGCTAAAGCCGCTAATGCTAAAGCATGTGGTGTATTATATTCTGCAAGTATTGAGGATTTATTAGATGAAAAGCCAGATTATGTTATTAAAAATATGTCACAATTAACAGAAATTTGTGGTGAATAATTATGTCTTTTACAACACAGGTTAAGGAAGATTTATTACATATTGAAAATGAAGAATATGGTATTGAATATGCTGAAGTTTTAGGTGTTTTAAGATTTGCTGGTGAGGTAAAACTTGGTAAAAACCTAGGAATTTCATTTACATGTAATTCCATGGGTATTATTAGAAGATATATTAAAATACTAAAGGAAAGATATGAGCTAGATTATTCAGTTTTATCAAGAACTATTTCTAGACTTGATAATCACGTTGTTTTTACTTGTGAAATATCTAAGGGTGCTGATAGTATTATAAAAGATTATAATTTATTAGGCTTTGAAATGACTGAATTTGAAAATGAGGAACAAAAGAAGGCATTTTTAAGAGGTGCATTCTTGGTTCGAGGCTCTGTAAATGATCCTAATTCAAAATCATCTCATTTAGAGATATCATATAATTCTGATACTGAAATATTAGCATTACAAAGAATTATGAATGAATTTGATTTAAATGCTAGAATTGCAAAAAGAAAGAATAATTATATTGTTTATATTAAAAGTAAGGATTCTATAGGAGAATTCTTATATCTAATTGGTGCTTCAAAATCAATGGAATATTATCAAAATATAATTATTACTAAGGAAATAAAAACAACAGCTAAAAGAACAATAAATCTAGATTTAGCAAATCAAACTAAAACTAACTCAGCCGCTTCTGAGCAGCTAAAGAATATTCAATACATTGAATATCATTTTGATTTATCTAAGCTAGATAATAAGCTATTAATGGTCATGAAGGTTAGAAAGGATAACGTAGAAGCATCGTTATCTGAGCTCTTAGAAATCATTCATGAGGAATATGATCCATATTTAACTAAGTCAGGTCTAAATCATAGATTTAGAAAGCTAAAGGAATTAGTTGAAGATGATTTAGAGCGTAAGAGCAAAAATAAATAATCATATTTATAACTTTAAGGTTATAAAACTTGTTTAAAAGTTGATTTTATGATAAAATAAATTGATTTTTGTTTATTTTAAGCATAAGAGGAGTATTTATGGCAACTATTAAGAGAAAAAAAGTAAATACCAATGCTACTAAGGGTGTATCAAAGGACAGTGTTTTTAAGACTAAAAAGTTCTGGATTATATTTAGTAGTATTGTCGCTGGATTAATTGTAATCGGTGTATCAATTTGGTTAATTGTATATTTTGTAACTAAATCAAATGAAAATGAGATTCAAGATTATTTTGGTGGAGAATCAACAAATTTATCATACAAATATAATGATGAAGAGGTTAAGTTTAATAAGATTTCATACGATGGAGTTTTAATGCATCATAATGTAAATGATGGTGGTGAAAATACATTCGTAAACTATATCTTTGTATTCGCTACTGATTTAACTACATTCTATGCAGATAAGGCTATCGATGATGGTAAGGATAAGGATGATGAAGATGTTACATTCTTATATAACAAGACAGCTAATTCAGTATTTAACCAATTAGTAAAGCTTCAAGGTGAAATTGATGATTATAATAAGACTGCAGATGATGACGCAAAGGCTGTATTATATATCGTTGATACAGCAATAGCTGATAATTCAACTATTTTCGCAGATTCATTATTTGGTGGTACTGATGATTCAACTAATACATTATTCTTTGGATTAATTGACGAGGATGGTCTTGTTAAGGATTTCGTTAATGATGAAAAGAAGACATTATCTTTAACTACAAATACATTAGCAGATGTATCAAATACAATGGTTAATAACGCTGTAGTATTCATGAAGAATCAAAAATTTGTATCAAATGATGAGAATTAATAAGGTCTATTATGACCTTATTTTTCATAAATGGAGGATGGCAATATGAGTGAATTAGTAGTAAGTGAAAATGTAATTAATGAGGTAAGTGAATCCTTAAATTGTAAGAAGGAACACATCATCGCAGTTTTAGAAATGCTTGCTGATGATAAGACTGTAGCTTTTATCGCAAGATATAGAAAAGAGGCTACAGGTGGGTTAGATGAGGAAGAAATAAGAAAGATTGATGAAGCCTATAAATATGGTGTTAATCTAGAAAAGAGAAAGAATGACTGTATTAGATTAATTGAAGAAAAGGGCTTATTAACAGATGAATTAAGAAATCAAATTATGGCATCTACTAAGCTTATTGAAGTTGAAGATTTATATAGACCATTTAAGGAAAAGAAGAAAACTAAGGCTACTGAGGCTATTGCGGCTGGATTAGATGGACTTGCTGATATAATGCTTAAGCTATATCAAAGAGGTACTAAGGAAGAATATGTTAATAAGTTTATCAATGATAAGGTTAAAACTTATGATGAAGCTATTACAGGTGCGAAATATATTGTTGCCGAAAGAATTTCTGACAATGCAGAATATAGAAAATATATTAGAGATGCTGCCTTAAAATATGGTACTATTTCTTGTAAGAAAAAGGCTAAGGCTGAGGATTTAGATGAGAAATATGCTAATTATTATGACTCTAGCGAGAATGTAGGAAGAATTAAGCCTCATAGAGTATTAGCTATTAATAGAGCTGAGGATGAGGGAATTATCAATGTATCTATTACATTACAGCCTGAAAGAGATTTAGATTATTTATCATATAAGATTACTAAAAAGAGAGAATCATTATTTAAGGATGAATTATTGGAGGCAATCGCTGATTCATATAAGAGATTAATTTCTCCATCAATTGAAAGAGAAATAAGAAGTATTTTAAGCGAAAAGGCAGAAGAACAGGCAATTAAGATTTTCTCTTTAAATTTAAAAAATATTTTACTTCAGGCTCCTATGAAGGGTAAGACTGTATTAGGCATTGACCCTGCCTATAGAACAGGATGTAAGCTAGCTGTTATATCTCCTGCGAGCCAGGTATTAGAGATTGGTGTTATTTATCCAAATGAAAGATCTAAGGATTCTAAGATTGATCCAAAGGAAGTAGAAAAATCTAAGAAGACTATTGTTAGTTTAATTAAGAAATATGGTGTATCTATTATCGCAATTGGTAATGGTACTGCTGGTAGAGAAACTGAAGCCTTCGTTGCTGAAATAATTAATGAGAATAAGCTAGATGTTAAATATGTAATGGTTAGTGAGGCTGGTGCGTCAGTATATTCTGCCTCAGAGCTAGCTATTGAGGAATTCCCTGATTTAACAGTTGAAAAGAGATCAGCTATTTCAATTGCTAGAAGAATTCAAGACCCACTTGCTGAATTAATTAAGATTGACCCTAAATCTATTGGTGTTGGTCAATACCAGCATGATGTTACTCAATCTAAGCTTGAAAAGAGTCTAGATGATGTAGTAGATGATGCCGTTAATAAGGTTGGTGTAAACCTAAATACTGCGTCTATTTCATTATTATCTTATGTATCAGGTCTTACTAAGGCTACTGCTAAAAATATCGTAGCCTTTAGAGATATGAATGGTAGATTTAATTCTAGAGATGATTTAAAGAAGGTTTCTAAGATGGGACCTAAAACATATGAGCAATGTGTAGGCTTCTTAAGAATTATCGATGGTGAAAACAAATTAGATATGACACCTATCCATCCAGAAAGCTATCCAATAGCTTTAAAGCTATTAAAGAAGATGAATTTAGATACTAATGCCTTAGGTACTGAGGAAATGAAGAATGCCGTATCTAAATTAGATAAGAATGAATTAGTTAAGGAATTAAATACTGATATGTATACATTAAATGACATTCTTGATGCCTTTATAGCTCCTTTAAGAGATATAAGAGATGATTATCAGGGTTTAATCCTAAGAAGCGATATAATGCACTTTGAAGACATCAAGGTAGGCGATGAGCTTGATGGTGTTGTTAGAAATGTAGTAGATTTTGGTGCCTTTGTTGACTGTGGTGTAAAATATGATGGATTAGTTCATATTTCTAAGATGTCAAGAAATAAGGTTAACCATCCATCAGATATATTATCTGTTGGAGATAATGTTAAGGTTTATGTAATTGATATTGATTATGCTAAGCATAAGATGGCATTATCTTTAATTAAAGAAAACTAAGACAAAAATAAAAAGCTAAATTCGAAAATTTAGCTTTTTATTTTTACTTTTGATTTGGTCTATTCCAAATAGTTAAATCACCATTTACCCAATCATAGAATTCTGACTTCTTATCCTCATCAGTTGATTCATTATAATCAAGTACTAGCATCTTATAATAATTCTTTTCAGCGTTAACAACACTTGTTAATGTCTCATTAGAACTAATATTAATTCCTAAATAATTAATTAATAAATAATTTTGGAAATTAGAAGAAGTATAAGTACCAGTTGCGTTATCGCACATTGAACCAATTAAGCTTGAAATTGAGCTATCTAATGAAGATGTTTGGCTCATATTGCCTTGGCAATAGTAGATAAAGAATTGATTGAATGATATCTTTGTAGTTTCTTCATTATATGAATTCATTGTTACATAGATATTATTATCCTCATTGTCCTCATCCTTGTAAACTAATACTTCAATTGCAGATTGAATACCAGATGGGTCATCCTTAGCTGTATAGTTAGTCTTTGAAGGCTCTGTATAGCTATTTAAGATTAATAGGTGGTAACCAAATTCAGTAGCACACATCTTATCAGCAGTGATATTTGTAGAATCTGATTCCTTAGTACATAATTCAATCTTCTTATTTGTACTATCATATACATAAACTGAACCATGATCAAAGCTTGTTGATACATCATCAGCTACACATGCCTTATAAGTGTCAATTACATAGTTCTTGAACTTCTCAACGAAGTTAGATACTGAATCCTGGTCGATATCAGAAGAAGCGGCTAATTGCTCAACTGTTAATAGGAAGTTAAATTTAATATTGTTATTATCCCTCCATTCATCCCAGTTAGCAGCGCCTAAAGTTGTATTATAAATCTTTTCGCCTAATTCGAATTGATTCTTAATAAACTTAAATACTTCATAATAAGACTTGCTTTCATTATATTCATCATGAACATAGATAGCTTCCTTATATAATGCTTGTGCTAATAATGTTACTTGCTCTTCATATTCAGCTTGAGTAACACCTGTCTTTTCAAAGAATTTAGTAGGATCATCTGGTGAACCATCACCATCGTCATCTAAATTAATTAATACATGGTCTAAGTTAATAGCAAATAAATCTGAATATGTTGCATTACCTGTATCTAGAATAGTCTTTAGGAAGCTTGATGTAGCTAGGCTTGAATCATAAGTATATGTTCCATCGCCATTTTCCTTAGCCCATTCCTTATATACGTTTTGTGCTAAATAGCTCTTTAAGCATGTAGAAGCATCATAATAATACTTGATTACGTCATCCTTATTATCATAGCCATAAGCCATTAATAAGTAATTCTCTAAACCAACTTCCTTAGAATATGAAGCATCCTCATTACTCTTAAATGTGCTAATTGCAGAATCTAATGCATCTACATTATCATCATGTGTATCAGAATCTACATAGTCATCATAATACTTATAAGCATACTCTAATGAGAAATAATTATAAATAACAGAAGAACCATATTCCTTTGTGGCATCATTATAGAAATCCTTAACTGAATATGTGAATGGAGTATCAGAACCATCAATCTTAATAGAAATGACGTTGTTATTATCGAATTTTTCAGCATCCATTAATACATATTCATTAGAATAAGTAGAATAGAACTTATATTCAAATACTGGGTCATAAATTAAGATATCATCTGACTCATCATCGTTATTACTACGATTATAAATCATTGTTTGATAGTTTGTATTAACATAAGATGAAGCATTGTCAGTTAAGATGTCATACTTAAACTTCTTAGTTAACTTTGCCTTTGTAGTATCATCTAAATCCTTCCACTCAGTCTCTTCAGTACCATCATTGATAGAATAAGTAGAATCATATCTAATAGCCATTACATATTTATTATCAATATTTCTTGGCTGACTTAAATATTGCTTTGTAATATCATCTGGATCCTCTTCGAATGTTTCCTTGATTAATGTCTTGATTGAAGAAGATAAATCATCAAAATCATCCTTGATAGAATTTACATTAAATGTGAACTTTTCATCATTTAAGCTAGTGATATTCTTATAGTTGTAATAATTATTATAAAGCGCTAAATAGTTTTGCTTAATTGTATCTAAAGATGTTGAAGTGAAGTCAAAGCCTTCAATAGCCTTGTTAGCTTGCTTTAATGAATCAAATTGAATAATAATTGCATGATAAGTACCATATGTCTTTATAGTAGAATCATATCTATCCTTTAGATAATCTCCGTCCTTATCATATAAAAGGTTAGTATTCTTTGTTGGTTCATCATCATCAGTATCATCATACTTAGATACATATTCCTCGTCTGCAATTTGATATAAAGCATTTTGTGCACTTAAATTTGCAGCCTCAGTTAATAGGTATCCAGATACAATCTTCTTGAAGCATTCATCAGTTACATGATCAAAAGATACTAAATCTGATTTATCAGTAGGTAATGTATAAGTTAAATCTGCCTTAGTAAATGTTTGATTAATTCTAGCTCTAGCAGTAATAAATGAATTATACTTCTTATCTAAATCATCTTGCTTATAATTCTTAATAGTTTCTGCGGAAGTAGAACCAAGAATTAATGAAGATAATTGCTTATTGATAGACTTATATAAATTCTTCTTGATATAAGTTAGGTTGTCATCGCCAACCTCACTTAATTCAGTTCCTTCTAAAGTGAATAGTTTTTCACCATCCTTAGTTGGAATAAGAAGATTCTTTTGTTCCTCAGTTAATGTTTCACCATAGAATAAAGCAGTTAAAGTCTTATATTCCTTATTATATAAAGCTTCTCTAATCTTATTTTCTACTAATGTATTTCCTGAGTAACGTAATTTGTTGTAATAATTTTTATTGTTTAATGTTAATGAATTATTTAATGCAGTAGCAACTGTGGCATTTAAATCTAAATCGCCAACAGGTACGCTTGTGTTTCTTTCGCTAGAACAAGATGTTAATGCGAATGTAGATAGGCCTACTAAAGAGGCACCGAAAATAATCTTTTTTAATTTCATATTCTTTGCCCCCTCTTACTTATCCTCTAATAATAATGAATCAACGATTTGTGATATTTCATCCCACCATGTTTCATATGGATTAGAAGTACCAGTTGTATCATTATAAATATAATTGTAATTATCAGCATTTCTTTGGTTGATTAAAATGTAATTATTGAAAATACCATCTACACCATTGTATGCTTCATTATCAAACTTAACTACATCATAGAATTTAGTTGACGAATCTAAGCCTGACTTATTTCTAATGAAACTTAATAATACTATTCTTTGTGTTTCTGAACTTGTGAATCTACTTACAATTCCAGATAAATAATTATTAAATGCATCAGCTAAAGAATTAGGTACAACAGTAGAAGAATTATTAATAGCATAATCTAATACATAGTACTTAATTTGATTCTTATTTAATTGCTCACCATCGTTATAAATATTATCAATTGTAATGTCCTTGTCATTATACTTGAAATAAATATCAGTTAAGATGTTTTCGCTATTTTTCTTTTCTGTGAATTCAGCAGAAGACTTTGCTGTACCACTTGTAATAAGAATTAAGTTATAACCATCCTCAGACATAACAATATCATCATTTGTTAATGAAGCATCAGTTAATGTCTCCATGAAGCATGTAGGAGTAGTTTGATTTAAGAAATATTGATATGTCTTAGTATTATCTTCGTTATGACCTCTTGAATAATCATATACTCTTTGCTTAATGTTGAAGTCAACATCAGTTGAAGTATTTGATACAGATAGATCAGCAGTCTTTACCTTTAATCCTAAATGTAAGTACTTAGCCCATCTGTTTTCTGAAGCAAGTGGGTTTTCATCATTTTCGTATTCTACCTTAGCAGAACCTTGAATTTCACTAACAATCTCAGATAGCTTATCTGCATGTGCACTTGTAGAAGCAGCGATTAATGTATAGATTTCATTAATCATCTTCTTAGCAACATATTCACGAGTCTTGCCAATGAATTCTGCTACGTCAGTTTCATCTGCAGTGATTACATGATTTTGCCATGCATTTGTAGCTGATGTCTTATCAGCCTTACTATCATCGTTACCATCGAAGTATACAACCATTCTTGTTCCTGATAAAGAGAAGAATGTATTATATAGATTTTGTGAATAATCAGAGAAGAAATCAATTAGCTTATCACTTGAATAGTCAGTTAATAAGTCAACTGATGCAAATTGAACCTTATAATAGTTGTCAATAATTTCATCGATTACAGCAGTATGGAAATATAACATTAAGAAATTATATTTACCAATTGAAGAAGGATAACCATTAGATTCGAATGAGCCATTTGAGAATTGATATAAAATAGCATCAATATAATCTAAATACTTATCTCTATCCTTAGACTTTTCTTCATAAGCCTTAGTTTGCTTA
Organism: Acholeplasmatales bacterium; assembly: GCA_017449215.1. GTDB lineage: Bacteria > Bacillota_I > Bacilli_A > Acholeplasmatales > Anaeroplasmataceae > Anaeroplasma. The sequence goes on from JAFSJY010000038.1 coordinate 19,152, forward strand.
ACAAGCTTCTTAGAAATTAAATCAATTGAAGTAGTAGTACCTGATGTTCTTTCAAGTTCATCGAATACACCATATGCCTTATTTGGATTTCCAGGAATAGTTAATGTCTTAGTTGAATCAGTATCTTCACTAAGCTTAGAATTGTCAGCTACAATTTGAATATTGTATGTAACATCATTGTAAGTAATAGATGCTATAACATTAGAATCACTATTCTTAGATAATGTCTTTGAATATGTTGAATGAGCAGCTAAATAAGCAATTTCAGTTGGCTCATTATAAATCTTAACCTTAACATCCTCTAATGCAGTTGTTAAATATGAAGTAATATTAGTTTCAGTTAATTTCTCAACCTTTAAATACTTTTCTACAGTACTTGTTAATTCTTCCTTTTGAATGAAATTTAAAATTTCGTAATTAGATCTATCAGTATTATAGAAATCTATATATTTTTGTAGTGTTTCATAATCTTCATCATCTGATGCGTCTAATTTTTGATCAGCTAGCTTATAACCAACATAATAACCATCACTGATTGATGTTGTAGAAGAAGAATATCTCTTTGAATAATCCTCAACACTTAATGTATCATGTAAGAAATTAGTTAAAGATTTAGAGATATCATCTGATGTTTCCTTTGAATATAAAGTACATGTATCACCATTTGTATCATCATAGTTTTCAATTAAATTCTTTACAGCAACTTCAAATTTTTCGTCTGTATCAATACTATAATCATCAATGATTTGTCTTGTTAATTTTCTTAAATTATCAAGCTTAACATTACTTGCGTTATATGCAACATTTCCAGTAGAAAGTGTTGTTCTATAACCACCATAATAATAGTTATACATTTGAGTATAGATTTCAATCATAGCCATATCATCAATAGCCTCAGCCTTATTACTTAATTGGCTTGATTGGAAATCATCATAATATTTGATATAGTCATCATAACTCATTGTTGAGCTTGTTGCGTCAATGAAGTAGAACTTATCCTTATAATATCTAATACCAAATGCTCTTAATGTTTGGTCATATTCTTCAGTTGATGAGAACTTGATTAGAATAGCATTTACCTTATTTAAATTAGTAAAATGCTCCTTGAACATAGAGATATAATCAGATGTACCGAAGTATCCCCATTTATCGTCATCATCATCCTCATCATTTTCGTTAGCCTCTTCAACCTCTTCAGTTAAAGAATCAAATGCTAATAATTCCTTTGCAAAATCAACATAGTAGATTTGTCTTAATTCTTCACTATTAGCAATTGTTAGATAATTATCAAAATTATCTTTGAAAGATACGTCTGCACCCATATCCTCAAGTACTACATATTCCTTTAATGGCTTGTTATCAATACTAGAAACATGATAAGTACTGTAGATATTATCTATGTACTTGTTTTCATATAAAATCTTGTTGTATGATTCTAGATTTTTGATTTCATCCTCATAACCACCGATATCGAATGTTAATGAGAATACATCCTGAATAACATAGTCAACTAGTCTTTCACTATATTCCTTTTTTAAATCGTTGAATGAATCCTCGGCACCAGTAGCATCCTTTTCGATACCAACTGCTGATAATTCATCTGCTGATAAGTCAGCAAAATTTTTGTTCATAACATTGTAGATGTTAGTGAAGTATTTTTGAAGAACTACATTTGTAATTTGATTCTCTAAAACACTTTCTGAACTCCACTGAAGCTCATCCCATAATTCACCATATGTTACATTACAGCCATTAGCAGAAGCATAAACTGTGTCTTTCTTCTCATCTAATTTGCCGTATGTATTAGTGGCTCCGGTACATGAACTTAGTGCTATTGTTAGCGCAGAAGCAAGTGCTGCAGTACACATTCTACGCGCCATTTTACTCTTGTTCATTAAATAAAACTCCTTTACACTAAATAATTTTACGCACATATTATCATAACATTATTCTTTTGTAAAAGCAATGAAAAACGCAATTTTATTTATGTGAAATTATGAACTAGATTTGATTTAAAATTAAATGACCTTATGATATAATCATAACGAGGTTTTTTTATTTATGAAGTATACAGTGTTTTCGTCTGGCTCAGCAGGCAACTGCTCATTGCTAAAAACAAATGAATTAAATATCCTAATTGATGCTGGTATTAGTAAGAAGCAAATAGAGGAATGTTTATCACCATTAAACATGTCGCTAAATGATATAAATTACTTGCTAATAACTCATGAACATATCGATCATATTAGAGCTTTTAGCCAATTAATCAAATTGCCAAATTTGAAGGTAATTATATCTAAGGGTACATTAAAATGGATCACAGATTATGCAAGAGAGCATAATAAGATTAAGGATTTAGAGAATATATCCTATAAGCTACAAACTAACATGATTACAGAGGTTGAAAGAATAGATGATACTATCATGTATCCTACTATAAATATAAATACGTTAAGCATATCTATCTTACCTCTATTCCATGATGCTAGAGAACCAATTGGTTTCTTATTTGAGGAGGATAATAAGAAGCTATGCTACATAACTGATACAGGCTATGTTCATAGTGATTTAATGCCTTTAATATATAATTGTGAGGCATATGTTTTAGAATCAAATCATGACCCAGAATTATTGATGGCATCTGATAGACCTTATTATACTAAGCTAAGAATAATAGGAGATCATGGACATATTTCGAATGAGGATTCAATGTATCTGTTATCTAAGAGTATTGGGAATAAAACTAATCTCGTAATGCATGCCCATGTATCACAGGAATGTAATTTAAATATATTAATTGAGAATAAGAGGAAAGAAGTATTTAAGCAATATAATGTTGATGATAAAAATATTGAATTTGTGATACTTGGATTAGCACCAACAAAGGAGTATTTAATATGAAAATAACTATATTAGGCGTTGGTACAATTAAAGAAAAATATTTTATTGATACTATAAAAGAATATTCTAAAAGAATATCTAAGTTTTCTAAGGTGGATTTTATCACTGTTTCTGATGAGGCTATTCCTGATAATGCGAGTCAAAAGGAAGAAGAAATTATTAAGAATAAAGAAGGAGAAAAAATATTAAAGGCTATCCCTTCTAATTCTTATAAGGTTGCGTTAGATTTACATGGACAAATGCTAGATTCAGTAGAGCTTGCGAATAAGATAAGTGATATATTCACACATGGTAATTCTAATATCGTATTTATTATTGGTGGTTCATTAGGATTATCTAAAAGTGTTATTGATTCAGTAGATTATAAATTATGCTTTTCAAAAATGACATTCCCACATAAGCTTATGCAGGTTATTTTGTTAGAACAGATTTATAGAGCTTTTAAGATTAACAACAACGAGACATACCACAAGTAGTTTATTTAACAAAAGTGGAGTATTTAATTATTAATAATTAGGATGACGATAATTATATGTTATCGTTATTTTTTCTATATTTTATTTAATTGACTATACACATATTAAGTGATAAAATTACAATATAAAATTGTGCACCAATTTCGCATTGGGCGTTTATGGAGGTAAATGATTGTGACACAAGTTAAAGACTTACCTTTAATTAATGAGGTAAATAAAAAAGAAGTAAGACCAGTAAAGGTATTACAATTTGGTGAAGGAAACTTCCTTCGTGCATTCGTTGATTGGATTATCAATTCTGCAAATAAGGCAGGCTCTTTTGATGGAGGAGTAGCTGTTGTTCAACCAATTGAGCAATTTGGTAGAGTAAAGGAATTAGCAGAGGCTGATTGCTTATATACTCTTTATTTACAAGGCTTACAAGATGGTAAGGCTGTTAGACAGCATGAGGTTATTAAGACTATTCAGGATGCATTCAATCCTTATTTAGATTATAATAAGTTCTTAGAATACGCTGTATCTGATGATTTACAATGTGTTATTTCTAACACAACTGAGGCTGGTATTGCTTTCGATGAAAATGATACTGATTTCTCTAAATGTCCTAATTCATATCCAGGAAAGCTTTTAGCATTATTAAAGGCTAGATATGAAGCTGGTAAGAAGGGTTTATTTATTGTTCCTTGTGAATTAATTGACCACAATGGTGCTACTTTAAAGGAAGTAATGGTTAAGTTAGCTAAGCACAATAATTTTGATGCTAAGTTCATTAACTATGTTGAAAATGAAAACAAGTATTTCAATACATTAGTAGATAGAATTGTTCCAGGCTATCCAAGAAATGATGCTGAACAATTCCAATTAGATTTAGGCTACCAAGATCAAAATATGGTTGTTGGTGAAATCTTCCACTTATGGTGTATTGATGCTCAAACTGTAGAAGATAAGAAGGTTGCTAAGGCTAACCTTGAGGAATTAAAGAAGTTCTTAGGAACTGAGAAGGCTGGATTAAACGTATTATTCGTTGATTCAATCGTTCCTTATAAGCAAAGAAAGGTTAAGATCCTAAATGGTTCTCATACTACATTAGTTCCAGTTTCTTATTTAGCTGGTATTGATGCTGTTAAGGAGACTATCGTTGATGAGCAATTAGGTAAGTTTGTAAGAGAGTTCATCTTTGATGAAGTTATTCCTACAATCGATATTCCAAAGGATCAAATGGTTGCATATTCAAATTCAGTATTAGAAAGATATATGAACCCATATGTTCATCATTTATTAATGTCAATTGCATTAAACTCATCTTCTAAGTATAAGGAAAGAGTATTACCTACTGTATTACAAAATATCCAAAACTTAAATACGTTACCTAAGCATGCTTTATTCTCATTAGCTGCATTAATGGTATTCTATAGAGGTACTAGATTATCAGATGGTAACAAGATTGAAATCTCTGATACTAATACTGCTTGGTTAGATTTATTAAATGGTCTATGGGCTCAATATGATAAGGATAAGAATGCTAACGCTGTTGTTACTGCAGTTTTAGGTTTCAAGGCTCATTGGGGTGTTGACTTAAATGAATTCGATGGTGTAAATGAATATGTTACAGCATCTTTAGAGGCTATTTTAGCTAAGGGTATTAGAGAAGCAATCAAGGAGATTGTTGACTAATTTTAATAAAAAATATTTAGGATAGGTGATAACGTGAAAGATTATATCATTATTAACCCGCTTGATAATGTTGCTGTATGTCTTCGCGAGCATAACGCTGGTGAGGTTGTAGAAGGCGTAACATTATTACAGCCAATTCCAAGAGCACATAAGGTTGCTTTAAAGGAAATTAAAAAAGGAGAAAACATCATAAAGTATGGTTGCCCTATTGGTCATGCAACTGCTGATATTAAAGTAGGTGAGCATGTTCATACACATAATGTTGCTACAAACCTAGATGATGTAATCACCTATAAATATGAGCCAAATTATCCTCAGGTTTTAGGATATGTAGACAAGAAGAGAACTGTTGAGTTATATCCTAGAAAGAATGGATTATATGGTGCTAGAAACGAATTATGGATTGTTCAAACTGTAGGTTGTATTTCTGGTAACGCTCATAAGATAATTGAAGAATTTAAAAAGAGATATGATACATCAGATATCGATGGTGTATATACATTTAATCATCCATTTGGTTGTAGCCAAATGGGTGGTGACTTAGATATGACTCGTACAATCTTAACTGATATGGCATTACATCCAAATGCTGGTGGTGTATTAGTATTAGGTTTAGGTTGCGAGGAAAACCAAATGCCTAAGTTCATTGAAACTTTAGGTGATAGATATGATAAGGAACGTACTAGATTCTTAGTTTCTCAAGAATCAGAGGATGAAATTGAGGATGGTGTAAAGCTATTAAAGGAGCTTTATGATGTAATGAAGAATGATAAGAGAGTTACACGTCCTTTATCAGATTTAAGAATTGGTTTAAAGTGTGGCGGTAGTGATGGTATGTCAGGTATCACTGCTAACCCATTATTAGGTAGATTATCTGATTATTTATCTATTAATGGCGGTACTACATTATTAGGTGAGGTTCCTGAAATGTTCGGTGCAGAGCAGCTATTAATGGCTCGTGCTAAGGATGAAGCTACATTTGATGAGATTGTTAAGCTAATCAATGATTTCAAGATTTACTTTAAGAATCATCATCAGGTTATTTATGATAACCCATCACCAGGTAATAAGGCTGGTGGTATTACTACACTAGAAGATAAATCTTTAGGCTGTACTCAAAAGGGTGGAGCATCTAAAGTAAATGGTGTTATTCCTATGGGTGGTATGATTAAGGAAAAGGGATTAAACCTAATTTCTACACCAGGTAATGACCTTTGTGCTTGTACAACTTTAGCAGCTGCTGGTTGCCAAATTGTATTATTCACTACAGGTAGAGGAACACCATTTGGTACATTTGTTCCTACAATGAAGATTGCTACTAACACTGATCTTGCTACACATAAGGCAAACTGGATTGATTACAATGCTGGTGACCTAGTAGACAAGAAGAATATGGATCAATTATTAGAGGATTTCATTGATTTAGTATGCGATGTTGTTTCAGGAAAGAAACAAGCAAAGAATGAACAAAACGACTTCAGAGAGATTTCAATCTTTAAAGATGGAGTTATGTTATAAAAGAACAAATTAAGGAGAAAAATATGAAAGAATTTATGGACAAGGACTTCTTACTTACAACTGAAACAGCTAAGAAGTTATATCATGAGCATGCAGAAAATATGCCAATTATTGACTATCACTGTCATTTACAACCTCAAGAAATCGCTGAAGATAAGCACTTCAGAAATTTAGCTGAGGCTTGGTTAGGTGCTGGTAATAGATATGGTGACCACTACAAGTGGAGAGCATTACGTGCTAGAGGCTATGAAGAGGATTCAATTTCTGGTAATATTCCTGGTAAGTCATTAGAGGAATCTGACTATCAAAAGTATTTCCAATTCTGTGAGTCTATGCCTTATTTCGTTGGTAACCCATTATATCACTGGTCTCATCTTGAATTAAGAAGATACTTTGGTATTAATGACATTATCAATGCAAAGAATGCAAAGAAGATTTGGGATGCTGCTAATAAGAAGCTAGAGACATTATCAGCAAGAGAAATGTTATATAAGTTCAATGTAGATACAGTTTGTACAACTGATGACCCAGTTGATGATTTACATTGGCATAAGCAAATGAATGCAGATAAGACATTGAAGGTTAAGGTTAGACCAGCATTCCGTCCTGACAAGGCAATTAATGTTGAATTAGACTGGTTTGGTGATTGGGTTAACCAATTAGCAAAGGTTGTTGGTTATAAGATTGACTCAGTTAAGTTATTATGTAAGGCTTTAGCTGAAAGAATCGATTTCTTCCATGAAATGGGTTCTCGTTTATCTGACCATGCACTTGACGTATTATGCTATGCTCCAGCAACTGAGGCTGAGGTAGAGGCTATCTTCCAAAAGGGTATGAAGAATGAGCCTATCTCTGTTGAAGAGCAAGACAAGTATAAGGGTTATATTTTAGTATTCTTAGGTAAGGAATATGCAAAGCGTGGTTGGACTCAACAATATCATATTGGAGCTTTAAGAAATAACTCAAAGTCTATGTTAAAGAAGATTGGACCAGATACTGGTTTCGATGCTATTGAAGATGCAGTTTATATGGAAAAGTTATCTGCATTACTTGGTGCGTTAGATGCTGCTGATTCACTTTCTAAGACTATCCTTTATTGCTTAAATCCTCGTGATAATTATGCATTAATGGTATTAGCTGGCTGCTTCCAAAAGGAAGGCGTTCAAAACCGTGTTCAAGTTGGTACAGCTTGGTGGTTCCTAGATCAACAAGATGGTATGAGACAAAATATGGAGACAATGATGCAAGTTGCTATCATCTCTCAAACAGTTGGTATGTTAACTGACTCTCGTTCATTCTTGGCATATCCTCGTCATGAATACTATAGACGTTTATTATGTCAAATGTTAGGTAATCTAGTTGAATCTGGTCAATATCCAGCTGAGGAATTAGATACATTAGGCAAGATTGTAGAAGATATCTGCTACAACAACGCTAAGAAGTATTTCGGATTCTAATTAATAATGATTGAGGCTCTTTTATGAGCCTTTTTCTTTTGGTATAATAAAAGTGATTTTCGCGAGGTGGTTTCGATGAATGAATTTGATTTGGTAAATCTATTAATGGAAAAGAATTATCACATAACAACTGCCGAAAGCTGTACAGGTGGTTTGGTATCCGCATCAATTGTAAATGTTCCAGATGCCTCTAAAGTATTAAAAGAAGCTTATGTAACATACGCAGCTGAATCTAAGACAGCAATCCTAGGTGTAGACCCTAAGACTATTGAAAAATATAATGTTGTATCAGAAGAGGTAGCTAAGGAAATGGCATTTGGTGCTAAATTAAGAGCTAATGCCGATGTTGCTATTTCAATTACTGGTATGGCAGGTCCATCTAGTGATGGAATAATAGAGGTAGGTACTGTTTGCTTTGGCGTTGTTACAAATAGCACATATAAAACTGTTACTAAAAAGTTTGGAAATTTAGGAAGAAATGTTGTAAGAGCAAAGGCTGCTATCTTTGCTATTGAATTTGCATATCAGGTATTAAAAGATGAATAAGAAGATATTAATTACATTTTTAATTATTAATTTAATATTTGTTATTGCAGCATTTTTAACTTTTTCATTAATGAAGTTTTCTTATTCAGGCTTTAGAATTACATTGTTAATTATTGGTAGCTGTGCTGTAATTAATTTAATTTCTATATCGATTTTAGAATATAAATTTAAGGAATATAAGGCTAAAAAATTTAGTTTAATATTACATTCTACAGTAGGAGTTTTAGCTGTTGCTGGAATTTATATTTTAAATTACACAGAAAACTATGATGATTATAAATTAGTTTATATATTCTCTATTTTAGGTAGTATTGCCTTTGTTATTGTATTATTTACTGTTTTAAATTTTATTATTAAAGAAAAGCCGAAGAAAGTCTATGCTAACAAAACTTTGAATAAATAAAAAAGTGTTGTATAATAAAAATGATTTTTAATTTTATGAAAGGAGTGGTAGTATGCCAATTATTATCCCACAAGATATTCCAGCTTATAAAACATTAGAAGATGAGAACGTCTTTGTCATGCATACTGAACGTGCAAATACCCAGGATATTAGACCAGTTGACATTTTAATTTTAAATCTAATGCCAACTAAAATTGTAACTGAAACTCAGCTTGCAAGATTATTAGCTAATACTCCACTTCAGGTTAATTTAACTTTTATTGTTCCAAAGGGTCATGTATCTAAAAATACAGATCAATCACATCTTGATAAGTTCTATACAACATTTGATGATATTAAGGATAGACATTTTGATGGTATGATTGTCACAGGTGCGCCTGTTGAGCATTTACCTTTCGAAGAAGTAGATTATTGGGATGAATTAAAGGAAATATTTGAATATTCTAAAACAAATGTTACATCAACTATGTTTATTTGCTGGGGTGCTCAAGCAGCCTTATATCATTTCTATGGAATTGATAAATATCCTCTAGAAAAGAAGCTATTTGGTATTTATCCTCATAGAAAGGCTGTGATTCATGAGGTTTTATTAAATGGTATTGATGATGTATTTTATGTACCTCAATCAAGACATACATTTAATAAGGAATGTGATTTATTAAATAATGAAAACTTAATTCCACTTGCATCATCTAAGCTTTGTGGAACTACAATTTTAAAGAGTAAGAAAAATAATCAAATCTTTATTTTAGGTCACCTTGAATATGATAAGGATACTCTAAGATTAGAATATGAAAGAGATTTAAATAAGGGCTTACCTATTGAAAAGCCAATTAATTATTTTACTGAAGATGGCGATATAGATGTTAGATGGAGAAGTACAGCCAATATTTTATACTATAACTGGTTAAATTATTATGTATATCAGATTACTCCATTTAAGTTTAAGGATCCTAAGGTAAAAGCTAAAATTAAAAAGTAATTGCATGCAAATTTATGATTTGCATGTTTTTTTCTTAATAAAACCGCTTTTAAATTTTAGTTTTTACTACAAATTTATGATATTTTGTGATAAAATGTTAAAAGCATATTTATGTTTTTAGGAGGTAAATTACATGAGTGAATTTAATCATAAAAAAATAGAAAAGAAATGGCAAGAATATTGGGAAAAGAATAATACATTCTATACAGATGTTTGGGATTTTTCAAAGCCTAAGTTTTACGCGCTTGATATGTTCCCATATCCATCAGGAGTAGGCTTACATGCTGGACATCCAGAAGGATATACTGCAACTGATATTGTATCAAGAATGAAGAGAATGCAGGGTTATAATGTATTACACCCAATGGGATATGACTCATTTGGTTTACCTGCTGAGCAATACGCAATTCAAACAGGTAATCATCCAGAAGGATTTACAAAGAAGAATATCGAAACATTTACACATCAATTAAAGGAATTAGGCTTTGATTATGACTGGTCTAAATGTATTTCAACTTCTGATCCTAAGTTCTATAAGTGGACTCAATGGATTTTTAAGAATCTTTATAAGGATGGCTATGCTAAATATATCGATATGCCAGTTAACTGGTGTGAGGAATTAGGTACAGTATTATCTAATGATGAGGTTATCGATGGTAAGAGTGAGCGTGGTGGATTCCCAGTTGTTAGAAAGAATATGAAGCAGTGGGTAATTGACCAGCCAGCTTTTGCAGAGGATTTATTAGAGGGCTTAAACGAAATTGATTGGCCAGAATCAACAAAGGAAATGCAAAGAAATTGGATTGGTAAGTCAACTGGTGTTGAGGTTGATTTCAATATTGTTGATGGTGGTAAGTTCTCTATTTATACAACTTGTATTGAAACTATTTATGGTATTACATTCATGGTATTAGCTCCAGAGGGAGAACTTGTTAAGGAATTAATGCCTAGAATTGAAAATAAGGATGAGGTATTAGCTTATATTGATGCTGCATCTAAGAAGAGTGAGCTTGAAAGAACAGAGTTAAATAAGACTAAGACTGGTTGTCAGTTAAAGGGCTTATATTGTATTAACCCTGTTAATGGTAAGAAGGTTCCATTATTCATTGGTGATTTCGTATTAGCAGGATACGGAACTGGTGCTGTTATGGCTGTACCATCTCATGACCAAAGAGACTTCGAATATGCTATAGCTCATAATATTCCTATGATTCAAGTAATCGATGGTGCTGATGTATCTGCACACGCATTTGAGAAGCAGGATTATTTAGGTAAGGGCTGTAAGCTTATGAATTCAGAGGAATTCACTGGTCTTACTGTAGAAGAGGCTAAGGAAGCTATTACTTCAAAGCTTGAAAAGATGGGTATTGCTAGAAGAACAGTTAATTATAAGTTCCGTGAGTGGATTTTCGCTCGTCAAAGATATTGGGGTGAGCCAGTACCTGTTGTTCATACAGAGGATGGTAAGGTATACACATTACCAGATGAAGAATTACCACTTGTATTACCAGAATTAGAGGATTATAAGGGTAAGAATGGTAAGGCACCACTTGAAAATGCAGAAGAGTGGAAGCACTATAACAAGAATGGTGTTAAGGGCTTAAGAGAAACATCAACTATGCCAGGCTCTGCTGGTTCAAGCTGGTATTTCTTAAGATATATTGATCCAAACAACGATAAGGAATTAGCTAATAAGGAATTATTAAAGCATTGGATGCCTGTTGATTTATACATTGGTGGTCCAGAGCACGCTGTTGGACATTTAATGTATTCTAGAATTTGGAATAGATATTTATATAACAAGGGTATTGCTCCAACTAAGGAGCCATTTAAGAAGCTTGTACATCAAGGTATGATTTTAGGCTCTAATGGTATTAAGATGGGTAAGAGATTCCCTGAATATGTTGTTAACCCTTCTGATATCGTAAGAGAATATGGTGCTGATACATTACGTTTATACGAAATGTTTATGGGACCACTTGAGGCATCAAAGCCTTGGAGCCAAGAGGGTGTTGAGGGTGCTCGTCGTTTTATCGATAGAGTATATCGTTTAGTTGTTGATTATAAGGATAAGTTTACAACTGAATATGATAAGTCTATGGAAATGATTTATCATAAGACAGTTAAGAAGGTAACTACTGACTTTGAAGCATTAGCATTCAATACAGCAATTTCTCAATTAATGATTTTCGTTAATGAGGCATATAAGGCAGAAAAGATTTATATTGGATTTATTGAAGGTCTAGTTAAGCTATTATCTCCAATTTGTCCTCATATCTGTGAAGAATTATGGGAGTCATTAGGTCATGATAAGACTATTGCTTATGAAGCATGGCCAACTTATGATGAAGCAAAGACAGTTGATAATGTTGTAACTTACGCTGTATCTGTAAATGGTAAATTTAGAGATAAGCTAGCTTGTGGCTTAGATGTAGCTAAGGATGATGTAATTGCATTAGCTAAGGAATTAGACAAGGTTAAGGCACAAATCGAAGGAAAAGAAATTGTTAAAGTAATTGTAGTTCCTGGAAAGATTGTAAATATCGTAGTTAAGTAAAAATTGTAGTATTTAAGAAAGGAAGACTAATAATGAGTAATGTACTTAAGGTTACAAACCTTTTTGCAAGAGTTCCTGAAAAAGAAATATTAAAGGGATTAGATTTAGAAATGAAAACTGGTGAGGTTCATGCCATAATGGGACCTAATGGTACTGGTAAGTCTACACTTTCATCTATAATTATGGGTCAAAGAAGATATGAGGTAACTAATGGTGATATCACATTAGATGGTGTATCTTTATTAGATAAGGAAGTAGATGAAAGAGCTAGAATGGGATTATTCCTAGCTTATCAAAATCCAGCTGAGGTACCTGGTGTAACTAATTCAGATTTTATCCGTGCTGCTATGAAGGCAACAAGTGGTATTAATCCATCATTATTTAAATTTATTAAGGAATATGATAAGGCTATTTCTGATTTAAAAATGCGTGAGGATTTAGGTCAAAGATATTTAAATGATGGTTTTTCTGGTGGAGAAAAGAAGAAAAATGAAATATTACAAATGAAGATGCTTAAGCCTAAATTTGCTATTTTAGATGAAATAGATTCAGGCTTAGACGTAGATGCTCTTCGTATTGTTGGTGAAAATGTAAGCAATATGATTAATGAGAATCTAGGTGTATTATTAATTACTCATTACCAAAGATTATTAGATTATATTAAGCCAGATTTTGTTCACGTTATGATTAATGGTAGAATTGTAAAAACTGGTGGAGCTGAATTAATCGAAAAGATTGATAAGGAAGGCTATAGTTGGATTGAAGATGAGCTTGGAATTAGTGTTAATCCTGAAGTAGAGCAGAAGACCCATGCTGTTTTAGGAGCATGTGCTCATAATCCTAAAAATAATTAATAATGGCAGAATTAAAAATTGTTAAAATTTCTGATTTGGGTCAATCAGATATTAATTTGAATAATGATGTCATTTATCTTATTGATAATGATGTAAATTTAAATATAAAATCTGGAATTAACGCTAAATTTGTTGATGTATTATCAAATGGTAATGTAAGTATTACTGTTGAAGAAAATGCATTTGTTAACTATACAATATTAAGTTCTTCTAATACAAAAAGAAAGTTTAATGTATATGGTAATTTAGAATTAATGGAGATTTCATTAGATAGTACTAATGAAAGCTTAGATGTTGATTTATTAGCAGAAAATGCAAGCTTTAATTCTAAGTGCTTATCATTTGCTGGTAATGTAAATTCAGATTTTCATATTTATGTAAATCATTTAAAGAAATATACATTCTCTAATGTAGAAAATACTGGTGTGGCATTAAATGGTGGTAAGCTATTATTTGATGTTGTTGGTAAGATTCAAAAGGGAATGAGTAAATCTAAATGCTCTCAGCTATCTCGTGGAATTGTTATGGATAATGATTCTAAGGTAGATGCTAAGCCTGTATTATTAATTGATGAATTTGATTGCTTCGCAAATCATGGAGCTTCAATTGGTAAGGTATCAGATGAGGATTTATTCTATTTAATGAGTAGAGGCTTATCTAAGAATGAAGCATTTATATTAATTTTAGATGGAATTATTAGACCATTCATTGATAGTATTGTTATTGAAGAATATAAGAATCAAATCAGTGAAAAGGTTGCTAAATTGATTTAAGGAATGATTAGATGGATATTAATAAAATAAGAAATAATTTTCCTGTTTTTAGAGAGAATCCAAATTTAGCTTATTTAGATTCTGCAGCTATGGCTTTAAAGCCAGATGCTGTAATAGAAGCAGTTGATGATTATTATAATAAATTAGGTGTAAATGTTCATAGAGGTGTTTATCGTTTAAGCTATGAGGCTACTGATAAATATGAAGAGGCTAGAAATGTTATTGCTAAATTCTTAAATTGTGCCTTTGAAGAGGTTGTATTTACAAGAGGCTCTTCAGCATCTTTAAATTTAGTTGCTTCAAGCTATGGCTTAAATTTCTTAAAGCCAGGCGATGAGGTTATTACATCTGAGCTTGAGCATCATTCATCACATATGCCTTGGTTTAATGTATGTGAAAGAACTGGTGCTAAATTAAAATATGTTGAGCTAGATAAGGATAATAGAATTACAGTTGAAAACTTTAAAAAGGTTTTAACTAAGAATACTAAGGTTGTAGCTTTAACATATGTATCTAATGTAATGGGATATATTACTCCTATTAAGGAGATTATAAAGCTAGCTCATGAGGTTGGTGCTATTGTTACAGTAGATGGTGCACAGGCAGTTCCTCATATGAAGGTTGATGTTAAGGATTTAGATTGTGATTTCTTATCATTTTCTGGTCATAAGCTATGTGGTCCAACAGGTATTGGTGTTTTATATGGTAAATTAGATTTATTAGAAAAAATGCCTCCTATTGAATTTGGTGGAGACATGGCTGATACTGTATTATTAGATTCTCAAACATATAAGGCAGCCCCTTATAAATTTGAAACTGGTACACCTATTATTGCTGGGGCGATTGGCTTAGCAGCTGCTTGTAAATATATTGAATCGATTGGATTTGATAATATCATTAAACAAGAAAAGATGTTAAGAGCTAAGGCAATAGAGGAATTAAAAAAGATTGATGGCGTAATCATTTATAATGAATCATGTGAAACAGGTGTTATAGCCTTTAATTTAGATGGAATTCACCCACATGATGCCGCATCTGTTTTTGATAATAATGATGTATGTATTAGAGCAGGACATCATTGTGCTCAATTAATTACTAAAAAGCTAGGTACTATTGGTACTATTAGAGCTTCATTCTATTTTTATAATAGAGAAGAGGATATTGAAAAGTTTATTAAAGCTGTTAAGGAAGCAAAGGATTTCTTCGGACAGTTTTAATTTTTGGGAGGTATAAAGTCATGGACTTAAATACTTTATATAGAACTGTTATTATGGATAATTATAAGAATCCAAAGAATAAAGGATTAAAGCAAACTGATGATTATCATTTTGTTCATTTAAATAACCCATCTTGTGGTGATGAAATGAATGTTGAAATCAAAATTGAAGATGGAATCATTAAGGATGTTAGACAGGATGGACATGGTTGCTCAATTTCTATGTCATCTGCCTCAGTAATGAGTGATGTATTAATCGGTAAGACAGTTGAAGAAGCAAGAAAGATTATTCTAGATTTTTATGGAATTGTTACAGGTACTGATCCAGAGGATGAGGAAGCATTAGGTGAGGCAATTGCTTATATGGGTGTAAGACAATTCCCTGCTAGAGTTAAATGTGCTACATTAGCCTGGAAGGCAATTGAACGTGCAATTGATGAGGTGACAGATAATGGCAAATAGTAAAAAGGAAGCTAATGAAATAGTTGGTGACTATAAGTATGGCTTTAAGACTGATGTTGAAAATGTACTATCATCTGGTAAGGGCTTAAATGAGGACGTTGTTAGATTTATTTCTAAGGCTAAGAATGAGCCTGATTGGATGCTAGATATTAGACTTAAGGCTTATAAGGCATTCTGTGAAATTGAAAATCCTAAATGGGGTCCAGATTTATCTGGTATTGATTTCCAGGATTATACATATTATATTAAATCAAGTAAGAAGGCTGAGGATAGCTGGGATGAGGTTCCTGAGGCAATAAAGGAAACATTTGATAAGCTGGGTATTCCTGAGGCTGAAAGAAAGTATTTAGCAGGAACATCAACACAGTTTGAATCTGAGGTTGTATATCATAAGAATTTAAAAGAATTAGAGGATCAGGGTGTAATATTCTGTGATACTGATACAGGATTAAGATTATATCCTGAATTATTTAAGGAATATTTTGCAAAGCTAGTTCCTTATACAGATAATAAGTACGCAGCTTTAAATACTGCAGTATGGAGTGGTGGTTCATTTATTTATGTGCCTAAGGGTGTTAAATTAGATAAGCCAGTACAATCATATTTTAGAATCAATAGTGAAAGAATGGGTCAATTTGAAAGAACATTAATTATTGTTGATGAGGATGCGGATTTACATTATGTAGAAGGATGTACAGCACCTTTATATTCAAAGGATTCATTACATGCCGCAGTAGTAGAAATCTATGTTAAGAAGAGAGCTCATGCTAGATATTCAACTATCCAAAATTGGTCAAATAACATTGTTAATCTAGTTACTAAGAGAACATTAGTAGAGGATTATGGCCATATGGAATGGATTGATGGTAATGTTGGTTCTGGTCTAAATATGAAATATCCAGCATGTATTTTAAAGGGCGATTACGCTAAGGGTACTACAATTTCTGTAGCCTTCGCAAGTGAGGGTCAATTACAGGATGCTGGTGCTAAGATGATTCATCTTGGAAAGAATACTACATCTACAATTATTTCTAAATCTATTTGTAGAGGTGGAGGAAAAGTTAATTATCGTGGATTAGTTAAGGTAGGAAAATCAGCAAATGGTGGACGAAGCCATGTAGAATGTGATACACTAATATTAGATGATAAATCTACATCTGATACTATTCCACTAAATTCTGGTGAAAATGGAGATATGTACATTGAGCATGAGGCTACAGTATCTAAGGTCAATGAGGAGCAATTATTCTATCTAATGAGTAGAGGCTTAACAGAGGCAGAGGCTACTGAGATGATTGTCATGGGCTTCATTGAACCATTCTCAAGAGAACTACCAATGGAATACGCAGTAGAATTGAATAGATTAATCAAGCTAGAAATGACAGAAAGCGTAGGTTAAAATTATGAGATATTTATGGCAAGTTTTATTTCACATGGCAGTAACAGCTGCTGGAGTTTTAATGATTGTTTTTGGTGCTCAAAATGATAATACAGCTCTTTGGGTTTGGGGTATTGTTGTTATTGTTGCCGGAAATTTATGCGTTTACGGATTATTATTCATTATTGGTTTATTAATGATTCCTGCTGCGCGTAGACAAGATTCAGAAACTGGTATGAATAAGTATAATATCAGCAATAGAGTTAAGTACTGCAAGAAGTGTGGTAAGGAAGTTGAATACTCTGTTATGATTTGTCCTAACTGTGGTAATAAGACATATACTGAGGAAAAGCCATTAGGTATTGTAGAAGAGAAAAAAGAAGAAAATAACTAAGATAGACTTAAAGTCTATCTTTTTTATAATCTTGATATAGTTTAAAACTATGACAAATATACAATATAAAATATAATTCTATAACATATATTTGTAATATAATAATATAAATATCATACCAAAAAACTAGGATTATGATGTAAAATATAAATAATGAGAAAGTAAATTATTATATAATTTAAAGCATGGGTGAAGATTATGAGAATAGATGAGATATTAAAGAATAAAAAGACATTATCATTTGAAACGTTTCCTCCAAAAAAGGAAGTAGAGGAGGACTTAATTAAAACTAAAAATGTTTTAAATGAATTAGCAAAATTAAATCCAGATTTCATATCAGTTACCTATGGTGCTGGAGGTTCTAATTCAAAGGGCAATGTTGAATTAGCATCGTATATTCAAAATGTTTTACATATAGAAGCCTTAGCTCACCTAACTGGTGGTCCTTCAACAAAGGAGGATATTGATAGAATAGCTAATGAATTTAAGAAGAATAATATTGAAAATGTATTAGCCTTAAGAGGAGATAAGCCTTTAGATTTTAATCAAGAATACTGTAAGGAATTTAAGCACGCAACTGACTTAATGGAATACTTAAACAAATATGATTTCACACTTGCAGGTGCTTGTTATCCAGAGGGTCATATTGAATGTGATTCATTAAAGAAGGATTTAGAATTCATGAAATTAAAGGAAGAAAAGGGTGCTAAATTCTTTGTTACTCAGATTTTCTTTGATAATGAATATTATTATAGATTAGTTAGTGAAGCTAGAAATATGGGTATTAAATCACCAATTATTCCTGGTATTATGCCACTAATATCACCTAAATCAATTGCTAGAACTAAATCAATGTGTGGATCTACAATTCCTCTAAATTATAGAAACATGCTTGAATTCTATCAGGATAAGCCTAAGGCATTTAAGGAGCTAGGCTATAATTATGCAGTATATCAAATTATGGATTTACTAGCTAAAGGTGCTCCTGGTATTCATTTATATGTAATGAATAATGTTGATACAGCAAAAGAAATAATTAGGAGACTTGAAAATGTCATCAAGGAATATTTCTAATATTGTTGATTTAGCTTATACATATTTAGGATATTCTAAATTATCTAGAAGTTCTGATATTGATAAATTAATAATGGAATCTATTGATGAATTAGATAAGATTGCTCAATTTAATTATATTTATCAGGATTTTGATTATAAGCTAGATTTTATTAAGAATAATCCTATTTATGAATCCTTTTTAGAGGGCTCAACACATTATTATTTAGTATTAACTACATTAGGTAAAAGAGTAGATGATAGAGTTAAATATTATTCAATTACTGATATGAAGAAGATGGTTGTGTTTGATGCTGTATGTGGTGCTTATTTAGAGGTATTAGCTGACCAATATGAAAAGGATAATTTTGATGAATTAAGAACATATAGATTCTGTCCTGGCTATCAAGGAACTAAGACAGCTGATTTACAGGATATATTTAAAATATTAAAGCCTGAAAGAATAGGAGTTATTATATTAGAATCTAATTTAATGGTTCCTTTAAAAACAATGTGTGGCTTAATTGGCTTTGGTAAAAAGATGAATAAATCATGTGGTAAATGTGATATTCGTGATAAGTGCGAATTCAGAAAGAGAGGTATGACATGCTACTAGAAAATTTAGGTAAAAAGGTAATGATTTTTGATGGCGGTATGGGAAGTGAAATAGAGAAAAAGGGCCTTGCTGGATTTATTCCTGAGGAATTAAATATTACACATCCTGATGATATTTATGATATTCATGCCTCATATAAGGATAGTGATTTTATCACTACTAATACATTTGGCTTAAATAGAATTAAATATCATGGAAGCTATGATATTAAATTATTATGTGAAAAGGCAATTGAAAATGCTAGAAGAACTAATAAGATAGTTATGTTTGATATAGGCCCAACAGGTGCCATGCTAAAGCCTATTGGAAATTTATCATTTGATGAGGCATATGAAGCATTTAAGGAAGTAGTTTTATATTCAAAGGATTTAGTAGATGGATATATATTAGAAACATTTACTGATTTATATGAGGCTAAGGCTGCCTTACTTGCAGTAAAGGAAAATAGTGATAAGCCTGTATTTATTACAATGACATTTGATAAATCAGGAAGAACCCTAACAGGCTCAACACCTGAAATTGTAATTAATACATTAGAGGGCTTAGGAGCTGATGTCATTGGTGTAAATTGTTCCTTAGGACCAAAAGAATTATATCCAATAATTGAAGCATTCATTAATAATGCTCATAAGCCTATTTTAATTCAGCCTAATAGAGGCTTACCAACACTTAAAAATGGTAAAACTATTTATAATTTAGAGTTTTCTGAATTTGATGAATATGTAAAAAAATATGTTGATATGGGTGTATCAGTAATAGGTGGATGCTGCGGTACAAATCCTGAATTTATTACTGGTATTTCTAAATATAGAGGGTTAGAGGTAAATAGAAAGAATAATCCTTATAATACATTAGTTAATTCAGCTACAGTATTAACTAACATTGAAAATGTTAAGGTCTGTGGTGAAAGATTAAATCCAACTGGTAAGAAGAAACTAAAACAAGCATTAATTGATGGTAATTACGATTATTTAGTTAATGAGGCTGTAAAGGAACAAGAGGCTGGTGCGGATTTATTAGACTTAAATGTAGGTGTACCTAAAATTGATGAGGTTGATAGAATGGTAAATTCTATTTTAAAGGTACAAGAATATTGTGATTTGCCTCTTCAAATTGATTCATCTAATAAGGACGCAATAGAGGCAGGATGTAGATATTATAACGGTATTCCTCTTATTAATTCAGTTAATGGTGAAGATGCTGTTATGGATAGAGTATTCCCTATTGCTAAAAAATATGGTGCTGTTGTTTTAGGATTAGCACTTGATGAAAATGGTGTTCCTAAGACTGCAGAGGAAAGATTTGAAATAGCTAAAAGAATTATTAAAAGAGCCGAAGAATATGGTATTCCTAAGCATAGAATAATGATTGATACCTTAGTTTTAACTGCAAGTGCTGAGCAAGCATTAGTAAAGGAAACCTTAAAGGGCTTAACATTAGTTAGAAGCTTAGGTGTTAAAACAGCACTTGGTGTATCTAATGTTTCATTTGGTCTTCCTAATAGAGGATTATTAAATAAAACATTCTTATCTATGGCCATGTATGCTGGCTTAAATATGCCTATTTTAAATCCATTAGATACTGAAATGATGGGTGCTATCGCATCATATAATGTATTAATGGGAATTGATAAGGATAGTCAAAATTATATTGATAAATATAAGGATGTAGAAATCTCAATTACTACAACATCTAGTGGTACTGTAAAAGCAGATAATACAGGTAGCTTAGATTTATATAATGCAGTAAAGAAGGGCTTAAAGCCTGAAATAGAAAGATTAACAATAGAAGAATTATCTAAGAATGATCCAATGTATGTAATTAATGAAATATTAATTAAGGCACTTGCTGATGTTGGTACATTATATGATAAGGGTAAGCTATTCTTACCTCAATTAATCGCATCTGCAGAGGCTGCTAAGGAAGCCTTCGCTGTAATATCTTCAAAATTCCCTAAGAAGGAAAATAAGAAGGCAACAATCATTATGGCAACTGTTAAGGGAGATGTACATGATATTGGAAAGAATATTTGTAAGGTAGTTGCTGAAAGCTATGGCTATGAGGTTATAGATTTAGGTAAGGATGTACCTATTGAAAAGGTAGTAGAGGCAGATAAGAAGTATCAGCCATTTGCGATTGGCTTATCTGCACTTATGACAACTACAGTTATTTCAATGGAGGATACAATTAAGGCCTTAAGAGCTTCAGGTACAAAGGCTCATATCTTTGTAGGTGGAGCTGTTGTGACAGAGGATATAGCTAAATCAATTAATGCAGATTATTATACAAAGGATGCATTAAGCTTAGTTAATTTATTAGAGGAGTTATTAAAATAAAATGAGAAAGAAAAGTTTATTATTTAGTATTTTAGTTGCCGGTGCTTTAGTTACTTTAGCATCATGTGGAAATAGCGAAGAATTAGATGATTTAAAGAAGGAGGTAGCTTCTTTAAAGGAAGAAAACTCTACTCTAAAGAATGATAAGGATACTTTAACACAAAGTAATCAAACATTAAGTGATGAAAAGAAGGCACTTAAGGATTCTAATGATTCATTAAGGGAAGATTATTCAAAAATAGTAACAGATTTTGAAAAACTAAAAGGCGACTATAAGACACTAGAAGGTATGTATGAAAGCCTTGTTGATGCAAATGGAGAATTGAAGTCTGATGTAATAAATTATTTAAAGACTGAGGATTTATATGCTGTTAAATATACTGATCCAGCTGGTGGAAGTCAAATCTTATTATTTAATGATTCTGTTAGCTTATCACAAGCGATAGTAACAGATTTTAATGGTGTTATTAGTGATAGTGGATTCGTTACCAGTGTAAAAAATTATTCTGACCCTAACTGGTATGTAGCCTTATATGAAAATGGTGAATATACATCTGTTGGTGTTAATGATTTAGTTGTTGATGCTGGTGATGTATTTGATCTTAAGCAAGAATGCTTGAATTCTAAAGAATCAGGCTATGGTACTTTAGATGAGTTTGATGTATTAGTAGATAAGGCTATTTATAATTATTATGTAAATGTATTACCTAAAAAACTTCAAAGTGTTAATACATATACAGGTAGCACATATTGGGATTCAATGGCTTTATATAAGCTAAAGAATACTCAATTATATGGTGCTAATGCTTATTCATATGAATCAACAGTTAATAATCCATTCTCATATGATTATGTAACTGCACTAAATAATGTTAACCAATCAGAATTAAGTGGTAATAATTTATTTAAGTATTATTATGCTGATAGATTAGTTGCTAATAATAGAAATTATGATGCTTTAAAGACTAAGTATCAAAGCTACTTAGATACATTGACTTCATATTCAGCATGGGGTGAATATGCTAACCCATTCCATACAGGTGCGGCTAAATCATTAGGATTAACAGTAAATGATGCTATAAAGAATACTGAATATAGAGCTGATACAACTTATGGTACAGATGGTTTAGCTTGGGAGCTAGCTGGTCTTGCTTGCTATAATACATTAACAACAGCTGATTTAAGTGGATTATCATTTGAGGCATTAGAGAATAACGCAGCTAAGGATGTTTCATTATCAGCATATATCCTACCTTACGCAGCTTCTAATATTAACTTTAGAGAATTGAAGGATTCTAATGATCAAGATGCATTAAGAGTTTTATTTAGCTATTATGATGAATCTACAATGCAATTCGATACTGAGAAATTATCAAATGATATGTCTTCAAATCAAATTTATGCAGCCTTAGTTGCTTATAAGATTCAAAGAGATACAAATAATGCTCAGAACCTTTTTGAATAAAAAGAATATACTGAAAATTTTAATAATCTTATCATTTGTTGGAATTACTATTTTAGCTTTTTTCTTAGCTGACCAATTTTCTAAAAATTATAAAAATGATGATAGTAAAAATTCTACTAACATAACTGAAAATATCAAAAAGGAGGAAACAAGCTCAAATCAAGAAAATACTGATTCCAAGCCTGAATCAACATTAGATGAAAATAATTCTAATAATGATTTAGATAAAACTTATGATGATGGATTAGTTTCAGTACAATTACAATTAATAGATCGATTTGGCAATGTTATCTTTGATGAGGTTAGAAGAGCGGAAGAAAAAGAGGTTCTTTATGATGTTTTAGTTAAATATCATGAGGTAAGAGCTGAAAGTGGTACTTATGGTAAGGTTATATTTGATATAGATTCTGTTAAAACAAAATTTTATCAGGAATCATATATATCAATTTTAGTAAATGGTAAATATTCATCATTTGGTGTATCGAGTATTTATGTTTATGATGGAATGAAGGTTACCTTTAAGGAGGTGGCCCTATGACAGTAAAAAAATTATGCTATTTAGTTGTTTTAACAACAATAATATTTGTACAGGAGGAATTGCTAACACCAATTCCTTCAGTACAGCTAACATTCTTTTTAGTAATGATATATGGAGCGACACTTGGAATTGGATATGGTTCTTTAATAGTAGTAGCGCATGTATTATTAGATAATTTATATATGTCATCATTTGGTATTACAACAATAGGTCCAATGCTTATAGGCTATGAAATAACATTGATTATGGGATATCTATTAAGAGGGAAAAATGAAATATTAAATGGAATTGTTAATGCACTATGTGCAGTAATTTATAGTGCTTTATTTATTCCAGTTAATATATTTGTATATGATGTTGAGCCTTTAGCATATATCATAGCTGATATACCATTTGTGTTAGTATTGATGACATGTAATATGTTTTGTGCATTATTCTTATATAAGCCAATATATAAGGTTTTAAATAATGAATTTAATAAGGATAAATATGTTGGAAACATATTTGAGAATGAAAATGGATTAGAATAAAATAATCCATTTTTTTCTTTGCTTACAAAACTTGTTTGTCCAACTTGAACAAACAAGTTTAAATGAAAATATTTACATCACTTATAGAAATGTTATTTATGATAAAATTAATAGTACTAGGAGGCGTTAAAATGAGTAGAGTATATTTTGTTATTGATATGAAATCATTTTTTGCCTCTGTTGAATGTGCTGAAAGAGGTATTGATCCTTATACTGCTAATTTAGTAGTTGCTGATAAGGAAAGAACTGAAAAGACTATTTGTCTTGCTGTATCAATAAATATGAAAAAGCTTGGTGTAAAGAATAGATGTAGATTATGGATGGTTCCTAAGAATATTGATTATATTTGTGCTAAGCCTAGAATGAAAAAATATATGGAATATGCTGCGAACATTTATGCATTATATTTAAAATATATTGATAAGGATGATATTCATGTTTATTCAATAGATGAATGCTTCTTAGATGTTACTGATTATTTAAAGCTATATAACATAAAGGCTAAGCCCTTTGCTATGAAGCTTATGAATGAAATATGGGAAAAATATCATATTCCTGCAACCTGTGGAATTGGTACTAATATGTATTTAGCTAAAATAGCATTAGATATTACTGCTAAAAGCTCTAAGGATAGAATAGGCTGGTTAAATGAAGAAAAGTTTATTAAGGAATTATCATTATATGAGCCTATTACAGATTTTTGGAGAATAAGTACTGGTACTAAAAATAGATTGTTAAAATATGGTATTCATAACCAAGAGGGTATAAGAAGAATAGATGAGGATATTTTATATAAGGAATTTGGTGTTGACGCTGAATTATTAATAGATCATGCCTATGGTATTGAAACTGTAACTATGGCAGATATTAAGGGCTATAAATCAAGATCTAAATCTGTATCTAGCCATGAAATTTTAACATGTGGCTATATGAAGAAGGATGCTCTTATTGTATTTAAGGAAATGATTCAAAATGGATGCTATAATTTATTCTTAAAGAATTTAGTAACATCATCTGTATCGTATGTAATTGGATATACTGAGGGCGGCTTTAGCCACGCTACAGTGTCTTATAATATTAGAACTAATTTATATAATTTCTTAATTGATGATTTAGTTAAATCATATGAAAAGACTGTATTAAATAATACTGAAATTAAAACTATAGGATATTCATTTAATGTATCAGGAATAGAAACAGAGCATTATGATATATTTACTGATTTAAAGGACGTAGAAAAGGAAAAGAAACTAGTTTCAAGTATTTTATCGTTAAAGAATAAATATGGTAAAAATTCAGTATTAAAGGCCTTAGATATTGATGATAAGGCAACTATTATTGAAAGAAATAAAATGATAGGAGGTCATAACAGTGGGGAAGATGAGTAATAAGGATAGAGCTAAGCAATTCTTACCATTTGATTCACTTAAGGGCCTTCAGGATGCCTTAAGAATAAAGGAATATGAAAATGAAAGAATTAGTAGAGGCGAAATATCAGAAGATATTATAGAAAAGATATCTAATAATATGATTAATTATGAGGAAGGTAATGAGGTATTAATTAAATATTTTATTGATGGATATTATAAAAATATCAAAGGAGTTCCTTTAATTGATTCTGATAAAAGAATTATAAAAATAAATGAAATTATAATTGATTTTGATAATATATTTGATTTTGAATTGGTGTAATCTACATAAATTACATAACATACATATTATTAAATTTTGTCTTAGTTTACGTTTTCATAAAATTGAAATATAGCATATATTATGCTATAATCTAAAAATGTTTTAGGAGTGATTGTATGGATTCATTAGATGAATTAAAACTAAAAATTGATAAATTTAATAAGGCAAGAGATTGGGATCAATTTCATTCACCTGCTAATTTAGCTAAGTCAATTGTTATTGAGGCAGCTGAATTATTAGAATGCTTCCAATGGAATGATGAATATAATTTAGATGATGTTAAGGATGAGCTTGCTGATGTAATTAATTATTGTATTCAAATGTCTATGGTATTAGATTTAGATATTAAGAAGATAGTTAATGATAAGATGCTTAAGAACGCTAAAAAATACCCTATTTCTAAATCTAAGGGTAAGGCTGATAAATATGATAAGCTTGTGTCTAATGAAGAAAAAATCGTAAAGAAAAGTGAAGATATAAAGGAAGAAAAGAGTAAGAAGGTAGTATTCTCTGAAAAGGTAGAGGCTAAGAAGGAAGTAAAGAAGGTTATTTCTGAGCCTAAGAAGGAAGCCGCTAAGGCTAAAAAGGAAGAAAAGCCAAAGAAGGATGAAAAGGTTAAAGGCTTTTCTGCATATGATTCTTCTTATGATAAGAAATTCTTTTATGATATTACAGCTAAGTCATTAATTAATAATGAAAAGAAATATAAGGATTTAACTAAGAGAAAGCTAATTGATGAAATTATTAAATATTATAGCTCTATGAATGTTATTGATTATTTATTATCTGAAGAGGAATTATTATTCCTTAAGGTAAATTGTAAGAAGACTGCGAAGGCTAATGATAATCAATTTAGATATTTAAAGGATTTAATGATATTCTCTGAAAACAATGGTAAGCTAGCTGTTACTACAGAGCTTATGCCTGTAATTTGTGATGCCATAGTTCAATATAAGGATAAAAAGGATGATATTGAAGCAAAGAAGGAAAATGCTTATTTATTAGTTGGTATCATGAGAGTATTTGGTGCTTTAACTAATTTTGAAATAAATAAGATTTTATCTAAATATACTACTGATGAAATTGGTAATTTCTTTGAATTACCATATGCTTTAAGACATGTAGAATATAAGGATGAATATGGTACATCTTATTTTGCATTAAGAGATTTAGGATTAGATGCTTTAGCCTTAATTGAAACTCGTGGAGATAATATTAGATGTAATTATTCTAAAAAGGAATTAATCGCTATTGGTAAGGCATATTTTAATGTCCATGGTGGAGATTATAAAGCAATTGCTAAAAATCCTAAATTAATAGCTTTACTTCAAAAGGTAGATAAGGAAGAATTAATTAAGGCTGCTGGTCGTGGAGACGAAACTAAGTTCTATATTATGGATTTCTATTCAAATGATGATGTAGATGAAAAGGAAAGAACAATGGTTTATAATTTTGTTAAATCATTGCCAAAATATACAAAGTAACTTTATATTATAACATATAAATATTAATTTGTTAATGTGGGCTCAACCTAAAAAAAGTTTTTTAATAGGTTGAGCTTTTTTCATAAATTTATTTTTTATATAAAATGTGTTATAGAGTTAGACAAGATTAATTTTTTATATTATATTAAAGGTAGAAAGACAAAATAAATCTTTTAAAAATTTAAGAAAGGAAGGTACAGCTTATCGATAGTATGGCAAAACCAAGAGTTAGCCGAGAGAAGAATTATTAAAACTAGGGAAGAGAGGTACTAGGCCAGAATAAAAAATAAGAAAAGATTACATAAATGAATATACATAAAGGGGGATAGGTTCTTTTATAAAAACCTATCCTTTTCTTATGCTTTTATAGAAATAACACTTAAGTAAAAAAATGTACATAAGATGGCATAAGAGGATGTTTTTTGCTTGAAGGTTTAGATGTAAAGGCGTATTATGATACTAGAAAGTGTTATATCGAGGTTTTGTTATGAAAAAAATAGTTTTATTGTTATCTTTTATATTCTTATTGGTTTTATCTTCATGTAGTAAGATTTTAGATCAAGATGATAAAGATATTTTATTAGAATCAATTAATAATTTTGATAATAGTGAAGTAAGAAATTATGCCTATAAGGATTCAAATAATAATTTAAACACAATAAGGGTATCTTTTATGGATGATGTATCTTTTATGGATAATTATTATTCTTTTTCTTTAAATGGTAATAGATATAAGCATAACACTTTATCTAATGATATATATGAAAATGGATTATTAGTTGATAATAAAGAATTTAAAGACCCTGATTCATTTGTTAAATATGTTTTTAATTTTTACTATTCAAATGGTATTTTATTATCTTTTTATGAATGTGTTCCTTTTATTAAGGATGTATTTAGTAGTAATGATGTTAATATTGGAAGAATAGCACATGAAAGTGATTATAGTGAAGCATATTATTATAGTGTTGTAGTTAAAGAAGAATTAATTATTGAATCTACATTTTATGATAAATTTAAAGAATTAGCTCATAAATTTACTGAATCAAATGATGATTTAGTTACAGTATCTATTATTGGTTCATTAAAAGATAAAAAAATCGAGTCTAGAATCGTTTTTTCAATTTATAATAATGCAATATTATCACTATAGGTTTGTTTTTTAGTTAATTTAATATATAATTAAATTAGATATCTCGGAGGTACATATAATGCTTGAGGAATTAGGTTTAAGACTAAAAAAACAGCTTATTGATACAGGTATGATAGATGCTATTAAATTAATATCATCTACTACGGGAGTAGTTAATATCGATATTAATGATATTAAAACATTCGATAATAAGGTTTTAACATCAGTTATTGATTTTGAAACTGATACTATGAGTGATGATATTAGCATTTTAAAGGTATCTGATTTTAAGCCTACTGACGCTATTATAGCTGTTATTTCTAAGGGTAGCTTACCTGTAGATGCGATTGGAAGAATTACAGCTAAAATTGAATCTCAATTAAGATGTGATTTAAATATTATTCTAGGCGTATATGTAGATTCATTACAGTTATCTGAAATAAGAGTAATTGGATTATTAGGTGCTGATTGTGAATGGACTGAGGATGAGGATACATTAAAAACTACTGTTAATGAGGAGCTATTTAGAGATAGACCTGTATCATTAAGAATAGAATCTGATGAGGTATTAGCTAATTTAGATAAGAATCCAAAACCCACTGAGGTTTTGAGATTCCCAACTCCATTTGATAAGGATTTATTCTATTATACAAAGACTATGATAGAAAAGGATTTAACAACTATCTATAAGTTACAGGATGAATTTGATATTTCATTCCAAAAGGCATCAAAGGCTATTCAAGCATTAGAGCAAATGAAGATATTATCAGAAAGAGGATCTGATGGTAAAAGAAGATTCATTATAACTAATTCTAGAGATATTTATAATATTATTTGTAATACTGGTAAATTTGTTTCAGATGATGAAAAGCTAGATAAAATATATCAAGCAGGTCAATATGTTCTTGCCTCTGGTGATACATCTATTGGTGGTATTCAAGCAAGATTTAATATGACATTTGGAGAGGCTTCAGGTATCATTGGTAAGCTTGAGGCATATGGCATTATATCTGTTAAGAATGGTATAAATCCAAGAAAAATATTAATAAATAATGTTCACGAGGTATATTTAAAAATCTACGGTAGTGAGAATAATTAATAAATTGCACTTTATGAGAAATCATAAGGTGCTTTTTTAATTTATATAATAAATTAGCTGTTTAATTGGACGATTTTTTGAAAAAAGTTTAAAAAAATACCTCAAAATACCTTGACACACGATATACCTCGTGATAAGATGTATATCGAAAGGAGATGTATAGCATGGATGCACAGCTAAAGCGAGGATTATTAGATGTATGTGTGCTAGCGGCAATCAAAAGTGAAGATTCATATGGATATAAAATCATAAAAGATGTAAGTCCATTCTTGGAATTATCTGAATCGACACTTTACACTATCTTAAAAAGATTAGAAGAAGCTAGGATGCTAGAGGTTAGATCAGTAGAATATGCCGGAAGGCTTAGAAAATATTATCATATAACAAATGTTGGTTTAGAAAGAATAGAGAGTTTTAAGGAAGAATGGAAGGAAATAATGTTGGTTTATTCTTTCATTTGTAAGGAGGAGAGGTAAAATGACAAAGCAGGAATATTTGAGTGCACTAAGAAATAAACTTAAGGGTTTACCAAGTAGAGAGGTTGAAGAGAAGGTTGAGTTCTATTCTGAAATGATTGATGATTACATGATTGAAGGTGGAATCTCAGAGGAAGAGGCTGTTTCAAAGATTGGAGCGGTTGAGGATGTATCTAAAGATATTATTAGTGAAACTCCACTAGTAAATATCGTTAAGGAAAAATATAAGCCAAAGAGAAGATTAAGTGGCTTAGAAATATTCTTATTAGTATTAGGCTTCCCATTATGGTTCCCATTACTAATCACATTCATGGTATTAGCATTTGTTATCTATTTATTAACTTGGGTTTTAACAATTGTTTTATTCGCAGTAGATCTTGCATTAATAGTTGCAGGTGGTGGAGCTATAGTTGCAGGCTTTGCAAATATGGCACATGGTAATTTAATGTATGCATGCTTCCTAGGTGGTGTAGGTGCTATATCAATTGGTGTTGGTATTTTATTCTACTTCCTAGCTAAGGAATCAATTAAGTTATCATTTGGTTTATCAAAGAAGTTATTATTAAGCGTTAAGCTTGGAGTTGTATCTGGAGGTAAAGATAATGAAAACAATTAGGAGATTATTTGTTATTATAGCTTTTGTATTAATTATTGGTGGTATTGGTTTAGTTACAATTTATGGTGTTAAGACAGGCTTTAAGTTTAAAGAAGAATTAGTAACTAATACTCATGAAAATCTTGCAAGCTATGAATCAATGGATTTAGATATTGAAATCGCAGATGTTGAATTTATTAACTCTGATTCATTTAAGGTTGTATGCATTGAAACTGAAAAGCTAACACACGAGGTTAAGGTAGAAAATAATACATTAAAGATTAATTATAAAGATGATTTAAAGTGGTATGAAAAAATCTTTGGATTTAGATATCAAGATACTAAGGTAGAAATCTATTTACCATATGGTGAATATAATAATTTAAAGATTAAAGCAGCTACTGGAGATATTACTATCCCAGCTGAATATAGCTTTAATAAGATTGATATGACAGTATCAACAGGAGATGCTAAGATTAAGGCATCTGCAAAAGAGATGAGCTTCAATTCATCAACAGGGGATATCACATTAGAGAATTCAAAATATGAAAATTTAACAGTTGTTGGAACAACAGGTGCTGTTAATTTAACTAAAATCGAAGTAGAGAATAATTTAAAGATTGAAACATCAACAGGCGAAATTAAATTAAATGATGTTAAAGCAAAGGGCTTAAAGGCTGAAACATCAACAGGTGACATTTTAGTATATGAAACATTAATTGATGGTGATATGAATTTAATTACATCAACAGGAGATGTTACATTTAGAGCAGCAGATGCTAAAAGCATTAAGGTTGAAACATCAACAGGAGATGTTACAGGATCATTATTAACTGGTAAGGCATTTACTACTAAAACATCAACAGGTGATATAAATGTTCCTTCAAATAGTGGTACTGATACTTGTGATATTAGAACATCAACAGGCGATATTGAGATTACTATTAAGTAATTAGTTAAAAATAGTTAGGGAAAATATTAATATATATAATATATTTCCTTGACTATTTTTATTTTATGAGTAAAATATCTAATAGTGTTAGATAATTTAACTAACAGTGTTAGATATCAAGGAGGTAAATATGACTGGAGAAGAATATTTCGAAAGAATATCAGCCCTAATGAAAAAATACGGAAAGCCTAAATTTGATCAAAATGAAGGATTCCATGGAGTTATTCCTGTTTTATCTGAATTAGTTAAATATGAGGATGGAATTGTAGCTGGAGAGATAGCAGAAAAATTTCAAATATCAACAGCTAGAGTTGCTAAAATCCTAAATTATTTAGAGGATAAGGAATATGTCATTAGGAAGAAGCATGAAATTGATAAAAGAGTAACTATTGTTTCAATTACAGAAAAGGGTAAGGAATTCTTAATTAGCTTTAAGAAGCAACGAGCAGATGATATGACATATGCTTTAGAAGGTATTCCTGATAGTGATATAGAAACATTTATTGATGTTACTGAGAAAATAATTTCTAAATTATGTCAAAGGAAGGTAGAAGAGAATGCTTAAGCTATATAAAAGATTAAGTGTTAAGGATGTAATATTTGTAATCCTAATTTTAGGATTAACAGTATTATCTGTATTCTTTACTATGCAACTAGTAGATTGTATTACAGATATTATTTCATCTATAACATATTTAAATTATCAAAATCATCCTGAGGAAATGTTTAAGGGCCAATATGAAGCCATGCTACCGATGTTTGAATCATTAGGCTGGGATGGCATTAAGAACATGGCATTAGCTATGGGTGATGATGGTAAGGTTATTATTGAATACATCAATAATATTCAAAATGCCACTGTTGGTGATATTTGGGTTAATGGTGGTATAATGCTTGCTTATGCCGTAGGCTCTATGATTGTTCAAGGTGTTATTGCAGTACTTGCATCATTTGTAGCTGCTAATTTAACTACTATGATTAGAAAAGAATTATATAAGAAGATTGAGGATTTCTCTTTATCTGAAATTGATAAATTCTCAACTGCATCATTAGTAACAAGAACTACTAATGATTTACAGCATATTCAAATGGCTAATTTAATGACTATGAGAATGATATTCCAAGCACCAGTAACTGCCATTTGGGCTTTAATTAAATTCTCTAATTCAGCCGCTTCATTATCATATGCAACTATTATTGGTATTGTAATTATAGTAATAGTAGTAGGTTCTATTATGATTTTAGCTATTCCTAAGTTTAAGGTAATGCAAAAGCTTACTGATAACTTAAATCAGGTTACAAGAGATAATTTAACTGGTATTAGAATTGTTAGAGCATATAATGCTGAAAAATATGAAGAAAATAGATTTGATGTTTCAAATACAAATATTACTAAAGCTCAAATGTTTACTGGTAAGCTTATGAGCTTAATGAGCCCAGTTATTACAATTGTAATGAACGGATTAAGCTTAGGTATTTATTTAATTGGTGCTTATTTAATTAATGATAATGTAATATCATATGCAGAGGTAGTATCATCTGTTATGCTATCAAGCCAAATTATCATGTCATTTATGATGATATTAATGCTATTTATTATGTGGCCTAGAGCTATAGTAGCTGCAGGTAGAGTAAATGAGGTATTAGAAACTAAGCCAACTATTGTTAATCCAGAAAATCCTAAGCAATTTATTGAACAAGGTACTATTGAATTTAAGAATGTATCATTTAGATATCCTAATGCTTTAGGTGATGTTATTTCTAATATCAGCTTTAGTGTTAAAAAGGGTGAAACACTAGCTATTATTGGTGCTACATCAAGTGGTAAAACAACTATTTTAAATATGATTTCTAGACTTTATGACGCAACTAATGGTGAAGTATTAGTTGATGGTATTAATGTTAAGGATGCTAATATTCAGGATTTAAGATCTAGAATAGGCTTCGTTCCTCAAAAGGGATTCCTATTTAATGGTACAATCGCATCTAATATTACCTTTGGTAGTGATGAGGTAGATGTAGAGAAGATGAGATTCGCATCAGATGTTGCATGTGCTTCAGAATTTATAGATGAAAAGGAAGAAAAATATGATTTTGTAATAAGCCAGGGTGGTAAGAATGTTTCTGGTGGACAGCGTCAAAGATTATGTATTGCAAGATGTGTATATTTATCTCCTGAAATTTATGTGTTTGATGATTCATTTTCTGCACTAGATTATAAGACTGATAAGCTTGTAAGAGAAAATCTTAATTCATTAGATAAGGATAAAACAAAGATTATCGTTGCTCAAAGAATTGGTACAATCATGGATGCCGATAAGATTATCGTTTTAGAGGAAGGTAAGATTGTAGGCTTTGGTAAGCATGATGAATTAATTCATAATTGTGCAATTTATCAAGAAATTGCATTATCACAATTATCAAAGGAGGAATTAGGACTATGATGAGAAGACCTATGCATGCTGAAAAGAAAAAAGTTTCTAAGGATGCTTATAAGAAATTATTTAATTCATTAAAACCATATATAATTCCTATTTTGATTTCAATGATATTTGTTATAACGAGTGTTGTTGTTAGTATCATTGCTCCTCAATTCTTGAAGGATTTAACTAATGAAATTCAGGCTGGCTCAACTGATGGTAATATCGATATTGATAAGGTTTGGGATATAGCTATTATTATGATTATTTTATATTCTATCTATGCTGTTACAGCATTCCTATCAGGATATATTATGACAATTGTTACTCAAAAATATGGATATAATTTAAGAAAGGAAATTTCTAATAAGATTAATAGAATGCCTTTATCTTATTTTGATTCACATCAATATGGTGATACATTATCAAGAGTAACTAATGATGTTGATACTATTACACAAAGCTTACAGCAATCTATAACTATGCTATTACAAGCAATAGCTATGCTAGTTGGTGTATTAATCGCAATGTTTATATCTAATTGGATTATGGCATTAACTGTATTATCTACAGTACCTCTTGCTATACTTCAAACTATCTTTATTACTAAGCTTGCTGTACCTCATTTTAAGGAAAGACAAAAGAATACTGGTAAGGTAAATGCAATTGTAGAAGAGAATTTCACTGGTGCTATTATAATTAAATTATTCAATTCTGAAAAAAGAAGAGAAGAAAAATTTAATGAGGCTAATGAGGAATTACATACATCAATGATTAAGGCTCAAATCTTTGGTGGTATGATGATGCCTATTATGACATTCATTTCATATTTTGCTTATGTTGCTGTATGTGTTGTTGGTGGCTTATTAATGGCATATGATATGGGTATTACATTTGGTATGATTTCTGCATTCTTAGTTTATGTTAATTTATTCCAATCTCCACTTTCTCAGCTTGCTCAATCTATGAATACTGTTCAAATGGCCGCTGCGGCATCTGATAGAGTATTTGAATTATTAGATGAGGAAGAAGAATTAAATGAGGATAATAAGCCATATTTATTATTAAATAAAGAAAATGGTGTTAAGGGTAAGGTTGAATTTAAGAATGTTAAATTTGGTTATACTCCTGAAAAAATAATTATCCCTGATTTTTCTGTAACTGTTGAACCAGGTATGAAGGTTGCAATTGTAGGTCCTACTGGTGCTGGTAAAACAACTATTGTTAATTTATTAATGAGATTCTATGAAATGCAAGATGGTGATATCCTAATTGATGGCATATCAATTAAGGATATGTCTAGACGTGAAATAAGAGATATCTTTGGTATGGTGCTACAGGATTCTTGGATCTTCGATGGCACTATTAGAGATAATGTAATCTATTCAAAGGAAAATGTATCAGATGAAACATTAAATAAGGCATTAAAGGATGCGTCTTTATATCACTTTGTTGATACATTAGAGAAGAAGGCAGATACTGTTGTATCAGGTGAAAGTAGCTTATCTCAAGGTCAAAGACAGCTTGTTACTATTGCTAGAGCGTTTGTTGAAAATGCACCATTAATGATATTAGATGAAGCTACATCTAATGTAGATACTAGAACTGAAATTCAAATTCAAAATGCTATGGATAATTTAACAAATGGAAGAACATCATTTGTAATTGCTCATAGATTATCTACTATTAAGAATGCTGATTTAATATTAGTATTAAAGGATGGTAATATTATTGAGCATGGTAACCATGAAGAATTAATGGCATTAAATGGCTTCTATAATTCTTTATATAATTCTCAATTTGTTGAGGAAATGGAATAATAGTTTTTTAAGGACGAGCAAATTTATGCTCGTCTTTTTCCTCAAAAAAGTTATGAAAATAGATTTAACCAAAATAGAAAAAATGGCTTAATTGTGTCAAAGTAAACGATTTCATTTATTTTCATAAACTCTATTGAAAACCCAATTTTGATATGATATAATATTTTAGAAATTTAGCGAAGGAGGGAATCGATATGGCAAACACAACAATCTATGATGTAGCAGGTGCTGCAAAGGTATCTTTAGCTACAGTAAGCCGTGTAATGAATAATCCCGAAAAGGTTAATCCTGAAACTAGAGAAAAGGTTTTAAGAGTAATTAAAGAGCTTGGATATCATCCAAATGCAATTGCTAGAGGCTTAGCTTCTAGAAAGTCAACAACAGTTGGTATTGTAATGGCAGATGTATCTAGAGCCGCAACAGCTGCTTTACTTGGTGGTATTACTGATATCGCTAAGAAGTATGATTATGCTATTAAACTATTTACTATGGATCCTGAGGATGATATTAAGGAAGCTATGCGTAAGTGTGTTGCAGAACAGGTAGATGGAATTTTACTTTTAAATGATGAACTAGAATTAGATGATATGGGTATGGTTATCGATTTAATTCAGGATGCTCAAATTCCACTTGTATTATGTAATACAATTTATAATGAAAAGGATGTTCCTACAGTTGCTATTGATTATACAAAGGCAACATATGATATAACTAAGAAGCTTTTAGCTGAGGGTAAGAAGTATATTTATTTTGCTCAAACAGTACATAAATATTCTATTAACCAATTCAAAGCTGAGGGCTATACTAAGGCGATGGAAGAGGCTGGCTTAGATCCATTAATTTTAAAGTCTAGTGGTGATGTTTCATCTAATTCAGTTCAATTTAGAGAATTCTTAGAGGGTGGAAATAAGGTAGAGGCATTTATCTCTGTTAGAGATTCAATTGCTGTAAGCTTTATGAACCAAGCTATTGAACTTGGATTTAAGGTTCCAGAGGATATCAAGGTAGTAGGCTTACAAAATACTAAGTACGCATTATTATCTAGACCTACATTAACTTGTGTTGATACACCAGTTTATGATATCGGAGCTGTATCTATGAGATTATTAACTAAGTATATGACTCATAAAGATGTAGCTGACAATAAGGTATTCTTACCTTATAGAATAGTTGAAAGACAATCTTAATATATCTAGTGATTAGAACCTAGTAGATATAAAGATATTTTTATAGAGAATTCGTGGTTGGTGGAAACGAATAAATGCTTTATATTGAATTACAATCTATGAAGATAATTTTTAAATGAGTGTTGTATTTTTTATACAGAACTAAGGTGGTACCGCGATAATTCGTCCTTAGAGCATTAGCTTTAAGGACTTTTGTTTTTATAAATTCATTTTGGGAGGAGTATTAATATGGGAATTTATGAAGAATTAGAATGGAGAGGATTAATTAAGGATGTATCTGATCCATCAATTAAGGAAAAATTAAATAAGGGTGGAATGACTTTCTATATTGGAACTGACCCAACAGGTGATTCACTTCACATTGGTCATTTCTCAAGCTTCTTAATCTCTAAAAGATTAAAGGATGCCGGACATCATCCTATCCTATTAGTAGGTGGAGGTACTGGTTTAATTGGTGACCCTAAACCAGATGCTGAAAGACCTATGATTACATATGAAACAGTTGATCATAATTTTAATTGCTTAAAGGCTCAGGCAGAAAAGCTATTTGGCTTTGAGGTAGTTAATAATAGAGATTGGTTAGGGAAGATTAATATCATTGATTTCTTAAGAGATTATGGTAAGTATTTCAATGTTAATTTAATGCTTCAAAAGGATATCGTTGCTAGACGTCTAGATTCAGGTATTACATTTACTGAATTCTCTTATATGATTTTACAAGCATTAGACTTCTGGTATTTAAATAAGGAAAAGAATGTAACTATGCAGGTTGCTGGTCAAGACCAATGGGGTAATATCACAGCTGGTATTGATTTAGTTAGAAGAAAGGAAGGTAAAGAGGTTTACGGATTTACTATGCCTTTATTAACTAAGTCAGATGGTACTAAGTTTGGTAAGACAAATGGTAAGGCTATTTGGTTAGACGCTAAGAAGACTTCACCTTATGAAATGTATCAATTCTTTATTAATAGTGAGGATGCTAAGGTAATTGATTACTTAAAGTTCTTAACATTCTTATCTAAGGAAGAAATTGAAGAACTAGAAAAGAAGAATGCTGAAGCTCCACATTTAAGAGAGGCTCATAAGGCATTAGCTAAGGAAGTTATTACTTTCATTCATGGTAAAGAAGCTTACGAAGAAGCAGTAAAGATTAGTGAAGCATTATTCTCTGGTGATATTAAGTCATTAACTGCAGACCAAATTGAAATGGGCTTCAATGGCTTAACTACAATTGATGGTGCAGCTGATAAGACATTACTTACAGGCTTAGTAGAGGCAAAGCTTGCTTCATCTAATAGAGAGGCACGTCAATTCCTACAAAGCGGTGCTGTATCTGTAAATGGTGATAAGGTTACTGATATGAATATGATGTTATCTAAGGAAAATGCAATTGAAGGTAGATATATCGTATTAAGAAGAGGTAAGAAATTATACGCACTTGTTAAGTGCTAATAGAAAAAAATTCGAGTATATTTGAAAAAATATGCTCGTTTTTTTAATTTTTGGGTCGATTATTGTATGAAAATCGTTTTTATTAGGTTTTATATTAAAAAATATATGGTATAATGGCATCAAATATTTTATTTTTGGGAGGTATCTTTTAATGGGAAAAACATTAGCTTATAAGATTTTAGATGCACATAAGGTTTCTGAGACTGAAACTACTATGGATATCGTAATCGATCAAACTTTAACACAAGACGCTACAGGTACAATGGCATATCTTGAATTCTTATCATTTGGTATTGATAAGGTTAGAACTAAACTATCTGTATCTTATGTAGATCATAATACATTACAAAATGGTTTCATGAATGCAGATGACCATAAGTTTTTACAAACAGTTGCCGATAAATACGGTATTGTATTTTCTAAGGCAGGTAATGGTATTTGCCACCAGGTAAATCTTGAAAGATTTGCTGTACCAGGAAGAACTATTTTAGGTTCTGACTCTCATACACCTACATCTTCAGGTATTGGTGCTATCGCAATTGGTGCTGGTGGATTAGATGTTGCTTGTGCTATGGCTGGTAAGCCTTTTACAATCGTTAAGCCAAAGATTGTTGGTGTTAAGTTAATTGGTAAATTAAGAGATGGTGTTTCTGCAAAAGATATCATTATTCACCTTTTAGGTATTATGACTGTTAAGGGTGGAGTTAATAAGATTATTGAATATTATGGAGAAGGCGTTAAGTCTTTAGGTGTTCCAGCTCGTTCAACAATCTGTAATATGGGTGCTGAATTAGGTGCTACATCATCAGTATTCCCATCTGATGAGGTAACTAAGGAATTCTTAGCTATTCAATCAAGAGTAGAGGATTTTACACCACTTTCAGCTGATCCTGATTGTGTATATGATGAAAATTATACAATTGATTTAGATACATTAGAGCCATGTGCATCTTGTCCAAATTCACCAGATGCAGTTAAGCCTATTAGTGAATTAACTAATATTAAGGTTGATCAGGTATTAATTGGTTCTTGTACAAACTCAAGCTACTATGACTTTGTTAAGGTAGCTTCAATCCTAAAGGGTAAAAGAATTCATAAGGATGTATCTTTAGGTATCGCTCCTGGTTCTCAACAGGTATTACAAATGATTACTAAGAATGGTATTTTAGATGTATTACTTGAGGCTGGTGCTAGAATTTTAGAGTCTGCATGTGGTCCATGTATTGGTATGGGTCAATCTCCTGCAACTGACGCTGTATCTTTAAGAACATTCAATAGAAACTTCTATGGTAGAAGTGGTACAAATTCAGCTAAGGTATATTTAGTATCTCCAGAGGTAGCTGCTTTATCTGCAGTTAATGGTTATATTTCAAATCCACTTGGCTGTAAGACATTACCTGAATTTAGATTAGATGTTGAATATCCTAAGTGTGATAGCTTATTATATAAGCCAACATTTACAAGTGAAGTTGTAATGGGTCCAAATATTAAGCCAATCCCTCATTTTGAGCCAATTGGTGAAAACTTTGATGCTAAGGTTATGATTTCACTAGAGGATAATATTACAACTGACCATATTATGCCTGCAGGTGCTAAGGTATTACCTTATAGATCAAATATTGAAAAGATTTCTGAATTCGTATTCTCAAATATCGATGAGGGCTTCTCAAAGAGATGTTTAGCTAATGGTGCTGGTGTTATCGTTGCTAAATCTAATTATGGTCAAGGCTCATCAAGAGAGCATGCTGCTATCGCTCCTAGATATTTAGGAATTAAGGCTGTTATCGCAGCTTCATTCGCAAGAATTCATAAGAAGAACTTAATTAACTTCGGTATTCTACCTATTGAATTAGATATTGAAGCTGATTTATTAGATGAAATTAATGTAACATGGGATTTCGATAATGTTACTGTAACAAATAAGACAAAGAATAAGACATGGACTCGTAAGAACGAGTTAACAGAAGAGGAATATAAGCTAATTAGCGTTGGTGGTTTATTAAATAATATGTAATTAGCAGAAAGGAGCTTATATGGATTTCTTAACAAAGAAATATCAAGACCTTTTAAAGGATGGTTCAATTGAACCTAATTTATATGAGCAATTTAGAGTTAAAAGAGGCTTAAGAAATGATAATGGAACTGGTGTATTAGTAGGTCTTACTAAGGTTGCCGAGGTTTCTGGTTATTATGTTGAAAATGATGTAAAGATGCCTAAAAAGGGTAATCTATATTATCGTGGAATTGATATAAGAGATGTAGTTAAGCTTGCTGGTGATGACTATGGTTATATAAATACATGCTTCCTATTATTATTTGGACATTATCCATCAACTGAGGAAGCTGATAGATTTATGGATATCATAAGAGATAATTATGATTTACCAGATGGTTATTTAGAGGATGTTATTTTAAAAAGCCCATCTAAGAGCTTAATGAATCATATCGCAAGATGTATTTTAGCTTTATATTCATATGATGATGATCCAGATAATCTAGATGGA
This sequence comes from Acholeplasmatales bacterium, assembly GCA_017449215.1. GTDB lineage: Bacteria > Bacillota_I > Bacilli_A > Acholeplasmatales > Anaeroplasmataceae > Anaeroplasma. The sequence continues at coordinate 60,094 of JAFSJY010000038.1, forward strand.
TTAGAGCTAATAAAGAAGGCTGTATCATTAATTGGTAAGATGCCTGCAATTATTGCTTATTCATTACAGGCTAAAACACATTATTTAGATAAGGATTCATTACATATTCATTTCCCTAAGAAGGAATATACATTCGCTGCTAACCTTCTTTATATGTCAAGAAATGATGGTAAGTTTACTGAGCTTGAGGCTAAGACATTAGATAGATGCTTAATGGTTCATGCTGACCATGGTGGAGGAAATAATAGTGCCTTCGTTGGTACATGTGTTGCCTCTACATTAACAGATTTATATGCTATGATTACTGCGTCACTTTCATCACTTAAGGGTCCAAGACACGGTGGTGCTAATATGGCAGTACAGGATATGATGGCTGTAATCATTGATGATATTGGCTTAGACGCATCTGATGATGAAATTAGAAAGGTATTAGTAAAAATCTTAAATAAGAAGTATTTTGATAATAGTGGTTTAATCTATGGCTTAGGCCATGCCATTTATACATTATCTGATCCAAGATGTGAAATCCTAAAGGATGAGGCTAGAAAGCTTTCTCATGAAAAGGGATTAGATAAGAAGTATGAATTCTACTTAAAGGTAGAAAAAATTGGCTTAGAGCTATTAGAGGAAAAGAATGGCAAGAAGTCATGTGCTAATGTCGACTATTATTCAGGATTTATATATGATATGCTAAATATCCCAAGAGATTTATTCATTCCTATCTTTGCTTGTGCTAGAATTGTAGGTTGGGTAGCTCATGATATTGAAACATTATTATATTGTAATAAGATTGTAAGACCAGCAACTAAATATGTTGGTGAAGAATACGACGATTATACAAAGAATAATAAATAAAATATCCGGATGAAAATCCGGATTTTTATATGCTATAATCGAGTTAAGGATGTGATATTATGCTTAAAATTGGTATTTATGGATTTGGTGGAGTAGGCTCTGCAATTTATAATGAATTACAGGAATATAAGGAATTATATATTTTAGTAGATAAGGTGAGATTTGAAAAATATGAAAATGAAGAATTCATTATAAATGATAGAAAGGTATCTCCTAAATTTATTACAGAAGGTAAATTAGATTTAATTATAGTAGCTGTTAAGAATTATCAATTAAAGGATGCTCTTCCTAATTTAAAATTATTTATGAAGCCTGATACTGTAATATTACCTTTATTAAATGGTATTACAGCTCATGATACAATTAAGGATTATTATCCTAAGCATAGAGTATTATATGGTGTTATTAATGTTGAATCTAATAAGGTAGGAAATGTTTGTCATACATCTAAGATAATTAATTTACAATATGGTGATAAATATAATTATGTGTTAAGATGGCCACTTATTGAAATGAGAAGGATATTTAATAAATATAATATTAATAATCATATCTATCAAAATATGCAAAGAAGAGTATGGCATAAATGGACATTGAATCTAGCAATTAATCAAATATCTGCGTTAATGAACGCGACCTATTTAGATATGTCTCATCCATTAATATTAGATACATTTAATGATATTTTTGATGAGGTATATAATGTATCTAAGTTTTATAATGTTGGATTAACAATAGATGATATTAATGATATAAAAAAAATATGTGAGGATTTTAGCTCTGATAGAGTAACCTCACTTACAATAGATGTTAACAATAATAAAGAAAATGAATTAGATTATTTTGGCAAAGAATTAATAAATAGAGCTAAAAAAGCTAATATAGAGGTTAAAGCTAATAAGACTGTATATAATTTAGTTAAGGCCTATAGTGAAAATAAGAAAAGAAAAGGATACTGATAAAGTCAGTACCCTTTTCCTTTTTTGGGAGAGATTATTTTGAAAAGTTATTATCTTTTGCACTTATAGAATATCACTTATGAAAACGCTTGTCAACAAAAAAATAAAAATAAATTAAACTTTATTATAAATTTAGTATTTATGGTATAATTTTTAAGGTGATGTTATTATGGATAGAAGAGCATACTTATTAAATATGAGAAAGGCTGGCTTATTAAAGGGACAAAAGCCATGCTTCATAACATTAAGACAAAATTTAGGTAAGATATATAATTCAGGATCTGCTGATTTTATTATGAGCTATCGTAATGGTATTTTATATTTCCAAAGATTAAGCTTATTTTTTAGAAGCCTAAAGCCAAAGCTAGATTTTGAGGTTCATACAGGTAGATTTGTAGAATATAGATTTATTAATAAGAATTTTATGAATACTTTATGCTTATATGATAAGGATGGAAACTATTTAGAGATTCATTATCAGAAGGGCAATTTAGAGACTGCCTCAACTGAGGATAACATTCAAAGAATTGTTGATATATTAAAGGAAAATGGATTAAGACTTGCAGAGGATGAGAATTAATGGTTAAGCAAGAAAAGAAAGAATATACTAAAAGTGAAATGGAATTAATAAAGAAGTATGAATCTAATAGAAAGAAAACTTCTTTTAAGGACAAAAAGGAAATGTATTTGAAACAAACTGATAGAAATTATAAGGATGGTGATCGCAATTGATTAAGATAGGTGAATTTCAAAAATTAAGAGTAGTAAGATTATCAGATTTAGGTTATATGCTATCAGATGATAATGAGGATGTATTATTACACTTTAGACAAGCTACTAAAGAATATAAGCCAAATGATATGGTAAATGTATTTATATATACTGATAAGGCAGGGAGAAAAACAGCGACTGAATCTGCTCCTATAATTACATTTGATAAGCCAGGCTTTGTTAAGGTTACAGAGGTATTACCTGGTGCTGGTGTATTTGTTAATATAAATATGCCTAAGGATGTTTTAATATCTAAGGATTATTTACCTTATGATGAAACATTGTGGCCACAAAAGGGTGATGAACTATTAGCTGTATTAAAAATAAAGAAGGATATGTTATCAGCTAAGCCTATTGGTAGATTTGATATCATTGCCTTAAAGAGAATGGTAAATTATATCGAAGGTGAGGATGTTAATGCAGTTGTAGTAAGAGTAGGTGAAAAGGGATTATCCTTAGCTACTCATGATCCTATGTATATTTTTGTTCCTAATTCTCAATTAAGAGGTAAGCATAGATTAGGAGAAGAATTAAAGGTTACTATTACTAAAAAAATTGAAAATGAATATTATGGTAGATTAAATGCACAAAAGGAAGAAATGATTGAACCAGATAAGAAAATCATTTTAGATTATTTAGATAAGCATCACGGTGTTATGAAGATTACCGCTAAAACAAGTGCGGATATTGTAGAAAAGGAATTAGGATTATCTAGAAAAGCCTTTAAGAGAGCCTATGGTGGCTTATATAAGGATAGAGTCATTGATTTTGATGAAGAGAAAACATTTGTGATAAATAAATAATTTTTGTGAATTTTTGTGAATTTTCTATTGAAATGTGTGAAATAAAGGTGTATATTTAATGTAGAGGTGATAAATATGCTAGAATTTTATGATTCAGATGATAAAATTGGCACAGTAACTCTATATGATAGACACCTTTTATTAAATTCTAAGCTTATTAAGTACTTTGAAGAGGCTTATAAGGTTAGAGTAGGCTTGGATAAGGAATTAAATGAGGTTTATATATTCCCTATCGATAAGGATCATGCCTTATCAGGAGAATTAAAGGAATCTTCATTATTATCTATATCCGTATCTAAGAGTTATGTAAGAATTGCATCGAAGCAATTAATTGAATATTTATCGACGGCCTTTAATCTGACGATTAACAAGGGTGACAGTATTCAATTTAAGGGAAGCTTTGATGATAATAAGAAGTGCCTTGTAATTGATATGGGAGGTAAGAAAAATGCTTAATACTATATTGTCATTTGCAATTGAAGATTATACTATTTGGCTATGGCTTGCAGTATTTGTTATAACCATCGCAGTTGAGGCAATGACTCAGGATTTAGTTTCAATTTGGTTTTCAGCTGGTTCATTCGCGTCACTTTGCATTAGCCAATTTGTTGATTGGTGGGTTGAATTAATAGTATTTGTTGTAATATCAACAGCGTGCTTAATTTTAACTAGACCATTAGTTAAGAAGCTAATGAGAAGTCAAATTAGGAAAACGAATACTGATGAATTTATAGGCCAAAAGGTAAAGCTATTAACAAATGTATCTAAATTTGAAATGGGTACAGCTAAGATTAATTCTATTGTTTATAATGTCATTTTACCCGAGGATGATGAAAATGAGATTAAGGCAGATACAATTGTTGAAATTGTAGCTTTAAAGGGAAATAAGGTTGTTGTAAGAAAGGTAGAGGAATAAATAATATGTTTTTATTAAGTGCAGGATTTATTAGTTTAATTGTTATATTATCAATTATTGGTATTATAATCTTAATTTATTTAATTACTAGAATTAGAATCGTAAGACAAACAAATAAATATGTTGTTGAGCGTTTAGGTGCATTCCATGCAATTTGGAGTGTTGGTGTTCATTTCTTAGCACCATTTATTGATAGAGTTTCATATGTTGTTACTATGAAGGAGCAGGTTAAGGATTTTGATCCACAGCCAGTTATCACAAAGGATAATGTTACAATGCAAATTGATACAGTAGTATTTTTCCAAGTAACAGACCCTAAGCTATATGCTTATGGTGTTGAAAATCCTATTTTAGCTATTGAAAATTTATCAGCTACTACATTACGTAATATCATCGGTGAATTAGACCTAGATGAAACATTAACTTCAAGAGATATTATTAATACAAAGATGAGATCTATCCTAGATGAGGCTACAGACCCATGGGGAATTAAGGTTAATAGAGTTGAGGTTAAGAACATTCTACCTCCAAAGGATATTAGAGAATCAATGGAGCGTCAGATGAGAGCTGAACGTGAGCGTCGTGAGAAAATCTTACTTGCAGAAGGTGAAAAGAAGTCTCAAATCTTACTTGCAGAAGGTCAAAAGGAATCTCAAATCTTACGTGCAGATGCTGATAAGCAGTCTAAGATTTTAGCAGCTGAGGCACAGGCTGAATCAATTCGTAAGGTTAAGGAAGCTGAGGCAGAAGGTATCCGTATGGTAAGAGAAGCTGAGGCTGATGGTTTAAAGGCATTAGCTGATGCTAAGGCTACACCTGAGGTATTAACATTAAGAAGCTATGAAGCTGTTAAGGATTTAGCAAATGGTCAATCTACTAAGATTGTAGTTCCATCTGATTTACAAAATCTTGCTACACTAGCAACTACTGTAAAGAATATTACAGAAGGTAAGAAGTAATTATGGATTATTTCGATGATTATGATAAAAAATTAGAAGAAAAGGATGAAAAAGATAAATACATTAATAATTTTAAAAAACAAGCTTTAATTACTAAAATAATTTTAGCATCTGTATTTACATTCTTAGGCATTCTATTTATTATCTTAGCTTTTGTCTTAAAGAGTATAGAAGAAATAATATTTTATATTTATCTTCCACTTGGTGGTTCATTTATAATCTTTGCAGTTATATCTTTCATTATTTGTAATTCGGTTAATCCTGATAAAGCATATGAAAGATATAAGAAACGTAAAAATTCTGGTAGATTAATATATAGTAGTTTTGAGATATCTACAAGAATTCTTTCATTAGAGCGTGAAGTAAAGAATTTAAAGGAAGAAGTAGAAAGATTAAAACGATAAAAATATGGATTGGGTTAATTAAAATTAGCCCAATCTTTTATTTATAAATTCATTACTTTTAGTATTGCATAATTATTTTTATTGTGATAAAATAAACGGGCGTACATTGTAAGTGGTTCGGTAGTTCAGCTGGTTAGAATGCCTGCCTGTCACGCAGGAGGTCGCGAGTTCGAGTCTCGTCCGGACCGCCACTTAAAATGCGCTCATAGATCAATTGGATAGATCGTTTGACTACGGATCAAAAGGTTAGGAGTTCGAGTCTTCTTGGGCGCGCCATTCTTAAAATTATCACTGATGCTTAAATGTGTCAGTGTTTTTTTATAAATGATAAAGATTTTATTTAAAATAAATTTAATTATTAGTATAATTAAATAAAAGGGTATGTTGGAGGAAGCAAGATGTATATTATTCATACTGCAGATTTACATCTAGAATCTTCGCTTGAAACTAATCTTGACCCTATTAAGGCTCAAGGAAGAAAAAAAGAATTAATTTCAAATTGTGCTAGATTACTAGAGTATGCCCAAGAGAATAATGTTTCTAAAATCATCATTGCAGGTGATCTTTTTGATGATGCTAAAATTTCTACACGTACTAAGAATCATTTATGTGATTTAATTGATAGTAATTCTAATATAGATTTTTTCTATATTTGTGGTAATCATGATGAGGAATTCATTTTAAAGGAGAAGAGCAATTGGCCTTCTAATTTATATTTTTTTGGAAATGAATTTAAAACATATCATTTTGATAATGTTGATATTACAGGTATTAATTACCAGCCTTGTTATGATTTTTCTAAATTAGTATTAAATCCAGAAAAGATTAATATTGTGATTATGCATGGTGATATCGATAAGGATATTAAGCTTGCATCATTAAAGAATAAATCTATTGATTATTTAGCCCTAGGTCATATCCATAAATTCAGTATGGGTAAGATTGATGATAGAGGAGTATATGCATATTCTGGTACTTTAGAGGGAAGAGGATATGATGAATCTGGAGAAAAGGGATTTGTTAAATTAAATGTAACAGATAAGGTTAAGGCTGAATTTGTCCCATTTGCTTTAAGAGTAATTCATGATGTATCATTAGATATTTCTAAATTTGAAACATATCATGAAATAAGAAGAAATCTAGATTTAAAGCTTGCAGATATTAGTGAAAATGATATTGTATCTGTTAATTTAGTTGGTAATTATTCTTTAGATTTAGTTAAGCAAAATGAAATATTAACAGATGTATTAAATGATAGATTCTATTTTGCTAGAATTAATGATTTATCTACATTAAAGATTAATCCTAAGGATTATGAAAATGATATTTCATTGAAGGGTGAATTCATTAGAAATGTATTAGCCTCTAATTTAAATGAAGAAGACAAAAATAGTGTAATTGAATATGGTATTAAAGCTCTTCTTAAGGAGGACTTCGAATAATGAAATTATTAAGCATGTATGTTGATAATTTTGGTAAGCTATCTGGTTTTACCTATAATTTTGAATCCTCTATGAATACAATCTATGAAGAGAATGGTTGGGGTAAATCTACCTTTGCTGCGTTCATTAAGGCTATGCTATATGGTCTTGATAGAGATAGTAGAGCTAAATATACTCCATGGACTAATATGGCATCATTTGGTGGTACATTAGTTGTTGAATCAAATGGTAAGCAATATAGAATTGAAAGATCATTCTCACCCAAAAGACCTTCCCTAGATACATTAAAGGTATATGATATTAATTCAGGCTTAGAGAAGACATTTAAGAATGAGATTGGTGAGGAATTATTAAATCTAAATGATGAATCATTTGAAAGAAGTGTCTTCATTCCACAATGGGAAACTGATGAGGGCTTTAATTCTGATATTGAGGCTAAGCTTGCTAATCTAATTGGTGGTACTGATGATTCTCAAACATTTGATGATGCGATTGAGCAATTAACTAGTCACCTACATTTATTAAAGCTAAATAGTAAAAAGGGATTAATTATTGATAAGAAGAAGGAATTATTTGATGTTGAAACTGAGATTAATGAGGCCTCTGAATTAATTAAGAGTGCAGAGGATTTAAGAAAATCAGTTGATAAGCTAGATATTGAAATTGATAAGCAAAATGAAATTAAAAATAATGCTAAAAATCAATTAATTAATTATTCTAAGAATCAGGATAAGAAAATAAGAGTTCAACAGCTTATGAATTACGAAAATGAGGTAAAGGAAGCTGAGGACGAATTATTTGAAAACGATACTATTTTAAATGGTGTAAATGTAACATCATCTGAAATAGACTCTGTTCAGGAAAAGAATTCTAGACTTGAGCAATTAAAATTTGAATATGAAATATTAAAGAATTCTGTATCTGTTCCAGAATTATATACTGACTTAATAAAAACATATAATAAGGATACAGTACCTACTGAAGAAAAGCTTGATAGCATAGAAAGAAAAATAGAAAAATATAATGGTATTTTATCTGTCATTGAGGCACATAGAGTTATTCCTAAGGAGGATAAGCCTATTGCTGGTATAGTACTAGCTATTATATCAAGTCTATTCCTAATTGCAGGTTTAGGTATTGCCCTATATGGTGTAATTAAGGACATGAATAAGATGTTTATAATTTCAGGTGGTTCTTTAGGTGCCATTGCTTTAATTGGTTATATATTTGCTTTCCTAAGATTTAGAAAAACAAGTGATATTAATACTGAAAGATTAGTAGGTGGAAATGTTAAAGCATATGACTTCGAAAAGCGAGAGCTAGAAGAATCAATGAGAGAATTCTTTGGTAAATTCCATTTATATTCATCTGATTTTGCTAATAATTTAAATATAGTTAGAGTTAATACATCTAAATATAATAATTATGTTGAGTGTGTTAATTTATCTAAGAGAGGCAATTTAGAAATTGAATCTAGAATTAAATATCTATCTTGTGATATTAAAAAATTCTTAGATAAATTCATTGTTCCTACAGATGTTATATCTGATGGTGAAGGACTACAGCTATTACATGAATGTATGGCTAGAAAGACTGAGCTTGAAACTAGATTAGCATATAAGATTAAGGAAAGAGATGAATTTATTAAGGAGAATAATTTAGATAGTATTGAATATGATGATATTGATATTGATCTAGTTAATTCTAATTTAGTATCTGCAGAGACAAAGCTAGAAACACTAGTTAATGAAAGAATTCAATATATGACTAGATTATCAGATGTTGATGATGAAATTAGATCCTATGAGGATTTATTAAAGAAGAAATCTAATTTAGAATCTGATATTAAAAGAATGGAAAATCAATATCGTTTAATGAATTTATCTTTAGAATATTTAACTCAATCTCAAAATAGTCTTTTAGAAAAATATGTTAAGCCAATGAAGGATTCGGTTAAGAAATATATTGAGCTTATTTTAAAGAAGTATAAGGATTATAGTATTGATGTTAATTTCAAATTTAGATTCGTTACAGATTCTGGTGCTAAAGAACTAGGATATTATTCTAAGGGCTTCCAATCTATAATTGCTTTATGTATGAGACTTGCTTTAATTGATTGCCTATATCCAAATGAAAAGCCATTTATTGTATTAGATGATCCATTTGTTAATTATGATGATGAAAAGATGGATTTATGTAAGAAGCTAATTAAAGAGGTATCTAAAAAATATCAGGTTGTATATTTTACATGCCATGAATCAAGAAAAATTTAAGAATTTATCTAGATTATCGCCTATAATCTAGATTTTTTCTTTATTTTTGTGTTATAATATTGCAAATTGTTTTTTTTAAAAAGCAATTTAAATTGTCGTTATTGCTCATTGTCGGAGCGGAAAGAGGAAAATATGGGAAATATGGAGTTTGTTCGTAAGGTCGATCTTCCTAAGGTAATTAGAGATAGATACCCTTTAGATGACGAACTAAAAAAGGTTAAGGCTCAAAATGATTTAGCCTTAAGAAACATTTTTACAGGAGTAGATGATAGATTATTATTAATCATTGGTCCTTGTAGTGCGGATAGAGAGGATGCCGTATTAGATTATTGTAAGAGATTAAGAAAGCTATATGAGGAAGTAAAGGATGTATTATTCTTTGTTCCTAGAATTTATACTAATAAGCCTAGAACTACAGGTGAGGGCTATAAGGGTATGCTACACCAACCAGATCCTAAGGCGGATGTAGATATGGTTAAGGGTGTTATCGCTGTTAGAAAGCTACATATTGATGTATTAAAGGAAACTGGCTTCTCAACAGCTGATGAAATGCTATATCCAGATAATTTTAGGTATTTATATGATGTATTATCATATCAAGCAGTAGGAGCAAGATCTGTTGAGAATCAGGAGCATAGATTAGTAGCTTCTGGTATCGAGGGCCCTGTTGGTATGAAGAACCCTACATCAGGTGATTATAAGGTAATGCTTAACTCAGTTCACGCTGCTCAGCAACCACATAAGTTTATTTATCGTGGCTGGGAGGTTGAAACTAAGGGTAATGAGCTTGCTCATTGTATACTAAGAGGATATACAAATAAGCATGGTGATTCTAATCCTAACTATCACTATGAGGATATATTAAGATTAATTAATATGTATGAGGCTGATAAGTATGCTAACCCTGCAATTATTGTTGACTGTAATCATAATAATTCTGGTAAGCTATATGAAGAACAAATTAGAATTGCTAAAGAGGTATTACACTCAACTAGACATAATCCTTTAATATATAAATATGTTAAGGGCTTAATGATTGAATCTTATTTAGAGGATGGATGCCAAAAGCCAGATGGTGGCGTTTATGGTAAATCTATCACTGACCCATGTCTTGGATGGGAAAAGACTGAAAAGCTAGTAAGAGAAATTGCCGATTTAAGACGTCGTCATAAAAATGGTGAACAAATTTAATGAAATAGGCTGACTTCGTCAGCTTATTTTTTTAAATATAATTATTTAAAATTAATAATAATATGGTATAATTACAAAGTGTTAAATTTTGGGAATTTTGGGGTGCAATTATGAAACTAGCATTTGATAATGAAAAATATTTGAAGCTACAATCAGAAAACATTTTAAAAAGAGTAGATAAGTTTTCTGGTAAATTATATCTAGAATTTGGTGGTAAGCTATTTGATGATTACCATGCGTCTAGAGTATTACCTGGCTTTTTACCAGATTCAAAGCTTAGAATGCTAATGACTATTAAGGATAAGGTAGAAATCATTGTTGCTATTAGTGCACAAGATATTATTAATAACAAGCTTAGAGGTGATTATAATATTACCTATGACGCTGATGTTGTAAGATTAATTAATGCGTTTATAAATACTGGCTTATATGTAAGCTCAGTTGTTATTACAAGATATACTGAAAACCCAATGGTTAAATCATTTGAGGTTAAACTAAATAATATGGGTATTAAGACTTATAAGGCATATTCAATTGAAGGATATCCTCATAATGTTGAAAAGATAATTTCAGAAGAGGGCTTCGGTAAGAATGATTATGTTATTACTGAAAGACCAGTAGTAGTAGTTACAGCACCAGGGCCTGGTTCTGGTAAGATGGCTACATGTCTTTCTCAGCTATATCATGAAAATATTAGAGGTATTAAGGCTGGTTATGCTAAATATGAAACATTCCCTATTTGGAATTTAGCTTTATTAGATCCAGTTAATCAAGCATATGAGGCCGCAACTGCTGACCTTGCCGATGTTAATATGATTGACCCATATCATTTAGAGGCGTATGGTAAAACAACTATTAACTATAATAGAGATGTTGAAATCTATCCTGTATTAAGATCTATGTTTGAGGCTATCTATGGTGAATGTCCATATAAGTCACCTACAGATATGGGTGTTAATATGGCAGGCTTTGCTATCTTTGATCACGAGGTATCTGATAAGGCATCTAAGGATGAAATTGTTAGAAGATATTTAAATACTAGAGTATTATTAAGAAATGGTAGAGCTACTCAGGATTCTTTAGATAAGATTGCTATGCTAATGAGAGGCTTAAAGATTTCTGTAGCTGATAGAAAGACTGTTGAGGCAGCCTTAAATAAGAAGGAAATATCAGGTACTCCATCTATGGCTTTAGAGCTTGAGGATGGAACTATTGTTGATGCTAAGACATCACCATTCCTAACAGCTCCAGCAGCTTTATTATTAAATGGTTTAAAGGCATTAGCTAATATTCCTGATGATGTATTAATTTTATCTAAGGAAGTAATTGAACCAGTATCAAGATTAAAGATTGATAATTTAGGTAACCATAATCCTAGATTACATGCAGATGAGGCTTTAATAGCTCTTGCTATTTCTGCAACTCATGATAAGAACGCTAAACGTGCTCTAGATAAGCTTGGTGAGCTTGCTCATACTCAGGCTCATTCAACTGTTATTTTATCTGAGTCTGACCAAAAGACATTCAGTAAGCTTAAGATTGATTTAACTCAAGAGCCTGTTGCTTACGTTCATAATATCTACTTTAAAAAGTAATTTTTTAATAAAAATTAATGCTAAAATTATGAAAGTCATTTTCATAGAATTTTGGCTTTCTAAATATTGAAAATCTAAAATTTCAATGTTAAAATAAAAATACATATTGATTTTAATTATATCGGAGGAAGAAAAGTGAAGAAGTCTGAAATTGTTGCCGCTGTGGCCGACGCATTAGAGTTAAGCAGAAGGGATGCTGAAAAGGCTGTTGATGTTGTATTCAATAGTATTTCCGACGCATTAGCTGATGGAGATAAAGTTGTTATTTCTGGTTTTGGTACTTTTGAAGTAAGAACTAGAGTTGCTAGATCTGGTATTAATCCAAGAACTGGTGAGGAAATCTCTGTACCAGCTCAAAAGACACCTGCTTTCAAGGTTGGTAAGATTCTAAAGGACGCAGTAAACAAGTAGTTTATAGATTAGGGTCTTTACACGAAGACCCTAAATTTTTTTGAGGAAGTGAAATTTCATGAATGCATTTGATGCGATATATTCTAATAATATACAAGCATTAAAGGATTATCTTGCAAAAGGTGATGTAAATATCAAGAATGAAAGAGGAATGAGCCTACTTCATTATGCTATTTCGTTTTCTAATCAAGAGATGTTTGATTTGTTACTTGAAAATTTCATAGACATTAATATTCAGGATAGCCGTGGTGATACAGCTGCTCATTATTGTGTAATCAATGACAAGATGGGCTTTTTAAAGACATTAATTCGTAAGGGCTGTGATTTAAAAATCCAAAACGATGATGGTCAATCACCTCTATTTAAGGCATGCTCCTTAGGTAGAGAGGAAATGGTTTATTTATTACTTGAGAGTCAGGATTTTAATCTATATGATAGAGACTCTAAGGATGAGACTATTTTCATGGCATTAATTAGAAGTCGTAATATTGATCTTTTAAATAAGATTGAATTAGATAAGGATATTGTAGATATTAAGAATTTCGCTGGTGAATCCCCACTTCATATCGCAAGTAGAGTTGGTGATGAAAGAGTATTAACATATCTTTTAGAGCATAAGGCTTTTGTTAATATTAAGAATAATCAGGGAGAAACTCCATTATTTTATGCAGTAAGAGCACAGAATAAGGGTTCTATTAATTTATTATTAAAGTATGGTGCTGTCTTAGATTGTAGATCTACATTTGGTGAAACAATTTATGATTTAGTTCCATCATATGATTTATTAACTTACATCAATGAGAAGAGCGAGCAATATAAGAATTATAAATACTATAGCTTATATCCTCTTCATTATGCTATTATTACAGAGAATTATCCTAATGTATTAAAGAATAGAGATGTAAGAAACAAGGAAAAGATTGATAACTTTGGATATACTCCAATTGAGCTTGCACAAAAGATTGGAAACGACAGAATTATCAATGCCTTAAAGTAAAAATATAGTATATACTTGATTTTATTAATAATATATATTATAGTAATTCTAGATGTGGTTTTAAGAGAGGTTTTGTGACCTC
>JAFSJY010000039.1 GCA_017449215.1 Acholeplasmatales bacterium
AAAAAAATTTATTTTTGTTTGTTTTTATTTTTCCTTTTTGCTCATTCTTTTAAAAGAATTGCTTGTTTGTAATTCTTGTTCGTCATATACAGTTTTCAAAGATTTAGCTACGCTTTATAACAGCGCGCTCATTTATTTTATCACTTTAAAATATAATGTCAACAATTATTTTATCTTTTTTATTATTTTTCATTTCTTTTTAAACTATAAATTTGACACTGTAAGTATAAAATTATATTTATAGACAAAAAAATAAAAATGTGTCGTTCTAATTTGAACAACACATCTATATTTATTCATATTCTTTAACGATATTTTCAATATCAGATTCTATAAAATCCTTCTTCATGCCTCTATCTATGAGTTCAAATAATTCATCCTTTGTAACCCACCTATATTCAACATGCTCGTAAGATAATTCAACATTCTCTTGTTCTGTTAAAACCAAGAATCCAATTATCATAAATGGATTTCTTTCTTCATTTATCGCAGTAGCGTAAAGCAATCTATATTTTTCTACTACAATACCAGTTTCCTCTAATACCTCTCTCTTTAGGGTATCTCTTATATCCTCGTTGATTTCCTTCTTTCCACCAGGATTTTCCCACATACCCGCAGAGGTATCGGTATAAGACCTTTTAATAGTAAGAAACTTCTTTAATTTAGTATTATAAACAAATGCCTTTGCTCCCACATAATATTTAATAGCCATATTAATGCCCCCTTTATTAAAGACATAATAAACTATCAAAATAATCCCGATTACTTACCTAACTTAATCATTTCAGTATAAGCCATTACTAATGGACCTACACCCTTTGCATCATTTTCTACAACTGGCTCAGAAATATAGTATTCATAAGTACCATCTCTTCTTCTATCCTTGTCAGGACCTAAGCCTGCAACTAAGCAAATACCACCTAAATTTAAATCACCATTTTCATTAGCTGATAGATACTTCTTACAAATACCTTCAAAAATACCCTTACCAATTTCTCTATATCTTTCAGGCAATACCTCTAATCTTGCACCCTTTAATAAAGCATATGCAATCATAGCTGAACCAGATGTTTCAAGATAGTTTCCTTCTCTACCAGGATAATTAACAACCTGCCAGAACATCTTACTATCCTTGTCCTGATATTGTAAAATACCATCAACTGTTTCCTTTAATAATGCCTTTATAGTTGCATATTCATCATACATTTGTTGATCCATATAATCTAATACATCAACTAAAGCTACTGTATACCAACCAATAGCTCTTAACCAGAAGTTCTTAGACAAACCTGTTTCCTTATCAGCCCAGAACATAGTCTTTGAACTATCATATCCATGATAATAAAGCTTAGCCTCTGGATCATACATAATTGCTCTTACATTCTTAAATTGTTTAATGATATCAGCGTAATCCTTACCACCATAAATAGTTTGGTATCTAGTATAGAAAACCTGTGCCATATATAGACCATCTAACCAAACCTGATTAGGATAAATCTTCTTATGCCAGAAATTTCCTTCCTTAGTTCTTGGATGTGTTAATATTTGAGAATGAGCTAATTCCATAGCCTTCTTATATTTTTCATTTTTTGTATATTCATATAAATCAAATAAAATCTTTGATTCAGATAAGTCGTCAGTTGAATACTTTTTAGGATCATATCCAAAAATAGTACCATCTTCACGTACGTAATAATCAACAAATTTGATAACAAAATCTAAATATTTCTTATCACCTGTTGTTTTATATAATTCAATTAATGACGCAGTCATACAACCATCAATATAATTCCAGCTTGGCTTTTTGCCTAATTTAATAGCCTCAATATTCCAAAGTGGTTTATCTGGTTCTGAAGTCATAAGCTTATCTATATATTTATCAATTATCTCGTACATACTACATTTTTCCTCTCTAGTGTCCTATTACGTACTATTATACTTATAAATTCAATTATTTACAAGTTTGTAACAAACACATTTATTATTTTATACACTTTTATTCTTATTCTCGCTAATGAATTCATCAAACGATTTCAATAATTTTAATTTTTTTCCGCTAACAATCATATTATTTAGCTCATTTTCAATGTATTTAGAATCAATATTTAATAAATTATATTCAGATAGATAACTAAACAATTGCTTTTCATAGCTTAATTTCTTTTCATTTAGCTCTTTATAATCAAATAAATTTGATTCTAAGACTATAAAGCAAGTTACTAAACCATTCTTAATATATTCATCCTTAAATGATGAATTTCTTCTTTCTAGCTCTTGATATGTTAATATAGGAGTCTCTAGCAATTTATCATATGTGTCTACATAATAATCATATTTTCTTTTTCTTAATGTAACACTATCATTATTTTCCTTCCATAAATAGGTTACTAAATCTAAATGAATCTCATTTGCCTTAGCTTCAATAATCTCGTTATAGAGAATAGTATTAAAATAAGAATCCTCATAGTCCCATATTTTTTCATGGAATCTAATATTTCTATTTATTAAAAATTCTCTTTTTATAAATTTTCCATGAAGTGAAGCTCTCATATCAGAATTAGTTATTTTCTTATATTGATACTTACCATCAATAGTCTTTTCTCTATATGAGGCAGTGAATATAATATCTGGATTAGCCTCATTAATACATGATGAAATATAATATAGAGAATTTTCTCCATATAATTCATCATCACAATCGATGAATGTTATATATTTAGCATCACTATCATCAATACCATGCTGACGTGAATAGCCAGGGCCTCTATTTTCTTCATCAATTAATAGCTTAATATTTAATTCCTTATAATCATCAAATATATTCTTTGATGGTAAATTATTAGAATGACCATTAACAAAAACGATTCTAATGTCATTTAAATTTACATATTTTTGACATTTAACAGAATCTAATAATCTTCTTATATAATTTTCACCTTCATTAAATTGCGGAACTATAATATCAAGTAACATATATTATTTAAGAAGAGCTTTAATTTCCTCTTCCTTAATTTCTCCTTCTCTTAAAATCTTAATAGAATTATCATTAATTAATAAAACAGTAGATGGAATTGAAGATGATTTATGATCAGTATCATATACCTTATCAACATATTTACCAAAATCTCTTAATACATCCTCATATTCATTTTCAGGAACTAAGCCCGATTCATTTACTGATGTTGTAAGCATAGGACCATTTTCTAATAAAATATCTAAGGCTATTTTAGAATTAGGTATTCTTACTCCAATAGTTTTATATCCTATTTTTTCAATTACCTCTTCCTTAGAATTTAATATTAATGTTAGAGCACCAGGTAAAAACCTATTGATAAGCTTTTTAGCATCTTCTGTAACATATGCTATTTTTTCTATTTGCTCTAAATTAGCACATAAACAAGCTAAAGGCTTATCTAGTGGTCTATGCTTAATCTTATAAATCCTTTCAATACCCTCTACATCAAAGATTGGTGTGCCTATACCATATACAGTATCTGTTGGGAAAATAATAACCTTACTCATCTATACCACCGACATAGATAAATGTCATTCTATCCTTTCCCTCTAAATCCTTAATGCATTCAACCTTAGCATCTGGAAAATAAGCTTTAGCAAGCTTATACATTTCATCCTTTTTATCATATCCATGCTCAAAGGCAACCATAGCCTTTGGCTTTAATAGCTTCTTTAATCCAGATAAAATAATACGATAAAATTTCATACCATCACTACCACCAAATAATGCAATATTTGGTTCATTATCCTTAACTAAAGAATCTACCAATTCATCATCTGGAATATATGGTGGATTAGAAACAAATATATCAAATTTCTTACCCTCTACTGGCTTTAGCATATCACCTTGTAAAAATGTAACTCTACCACCAAGCTTTTCATTATTTTTCTTAGCTACTGCTAGTGCCTTATCAGAAATATCAGTAGCTACTACATTCATATTTTTTTCCTCTAATGATAATGTAATACCAATACAGCCAGAGCCAGTAGCTAAATCACATACATCAACCTTTTTACCCTTAAAAAAGTCATCATATTTATATAATACATTTTCAACTAGCTCTTCAGTTTCACATCTAGGGATTAATACATCCTCATTGACATAAAAATCATAACCATAAAAATTACTATATCCAATTAAATATTGAATAGGCTTATTATCGTGAAGATATTTATCGAAAATGGAATTGAATTTTTCTTCATCCTCCTTTTTCATTTCATCATCACTTCTCATATATAAAGCATTAGTTTCAAGTCCAGTTACAGCCTCCATTAATAAATAAACTGCACTTTCCTCCTTATCATTTTCTAATGCTTCCTCTTGCTTAGCCTTAATAAATTTCCTATATGTCATACGAATCCCCCTAAAATCGATAAAACACGGAAAGATTTCCGTGTTTATTTTAACATGTTAATTAGCTTTGTTAATTCCTTATCAAACTCTAATGTCTTATCCTCTAGACTATCCTCATATCTTAAATATGGATTCATAATAAACTTAGATGAATAATAAGCTAATGCCTTACCATTTCTAATAACAACGAATACAGGAGTATCCATCTTTTGAATTAATGTATCCTGAACAAGCTCTCTATGCTCATTTTTAAATCCAATCTTTTCTACAATGAAATAATAATCTAGCTTATGCTCTAGAGTAAGACAATCTCTTAAATCCTCTTCCTCACCAAATACATTTGTAAATCTAGGATTATATACAAATATATTATCTAATCCTTCTCTTTTAGCAATTGTATTAGATATACCAATAATAGCTTGAGTCTTAGGACACCATGGGCCACCAATTATAACTAAAGCTGTGCCATTGTTATAAAAAAAATCCTTAAATTCATAAATATCTATTTCTTTATATACATGATGTTCATCATTTAAATGCTTAAAATCAACGACGAAATTCAAAAAAATCACCTCTGATTCTTATATTCTACATAATCGTTATAAAGTTCTTTTCTATTAACGTTAATTAATTTAGAAACTTCCTTTATAGCTTCATTAGGCTTATATCCTAATGAAATTAATTCATCAATTTTTTCAAATGGATTAATATCGATTTTTTCTTCCTTATATCCATCGACAATTAAAACCATTTCACCCTTAAGATTATCAATAGCTAATAATTCCTCTATTGTTCCTCTTAAATATTCTTCATATGTCTTAGTTAATTCACGAGCTAAGCAGACATTTCTATTTCCAAATACTGCTAGCATATTTTCTAATGTTGCTTTTATTCTATGAGGAGCTTCATAAAAAATCATAGTATGATCTACATATTTTAAATTATTTAATTCCTCCATTCTCTTTGATTCCTTAGAATCTAGGAATCCATAGAATGTATATGGGCTTGGAGAAAAACCTGATGATACTAACGCTGAAATACCAGCTGAAGCACCAGGGATTGTAGATACTGCTATGTCATTTTTAATTGCTTCCTTAGCAATCCTATAGCCAGGGTCTGATATAACAGGTAAGCCTGCATCAGATATAATAGCTATTTTCATACCAGATTTAAGTTCTTCAATAATAGAATCAGTTTTTATTTCCTGATTAAATTCATGATAGCTTTCAAGCTTAGTATTGATTTCATAATGCTTTAAAAGAACAATAGAATTTCTAGTGTCTTCTGCATAAATCTTATCTACTTCCTTTAAGATAGCTACAGCTCTATAGGTCATATCTAAAAGATTACCTATTGGAGTAGCAACTAAATAAAGGATAGCCTTATCACTATCAAAGCTTCTAATTCTATTCATTAATTCTTTAATACTCTAATTGATTTTTCTCTTAAATCACGGTAAGCATAAACTAAAGAAATAATTTCTCTTCTCTTTTCATTAGATATTTCAAATTTCTTTTGAAGATTTTCTAAGAATAACCATTCAGTTGTATTATATAGGTCATCCTCCATAGAAATAGTTACTAGGTTGAAATATACAACATTCTTAACAACGTTATTACAGTTAGTAAAATAATCAATAGTATTTTCTAATGTATCAGTTAAACGAAATGTATATTCATCCTTTACTGGCTCTAGCTCATTAACCATTTTCTTTAATACTTTCTTCTCGATATCGCTTGGCTCACCATTAATATCTACCATATAAATAGCAAGATCTAAGAACTTAAGCATTTCCTTTTTGTTTAATAAACTAAGTAACATATTAATCAACTCCTTCGTAGTTATATATTTTTAGGACTTCATCTGTCCAATTTTTATCATCCCTATAAACATATAGCGGTGGTAACACTCTTAAATTACCAGCCTCACCATCTTTAATTCCTTCTATCAGAATATGATTACATTCCTTACCTACCTTAGGATAGATGAATTGTAATCTCTTAGGCTCAATTTTATATTTCTTAAATGTTTCTAATATTTCTATTAATCTATCAGGCCTATGTACCATCGCAAGCCTTCCCTTTTGCTTTAATAAAAGGGATGCTTCCTTTATTATATCATCTAATGTAGCTAAAAGCTCATGTCTTGCGATTGCCTTAGAATCTAATGGATTAATATTATGATTTCCTATTTTAAAGAATGGTGGATTTACAGTAACTAAATCAAATTTAGGTAATTGCTGATTAATACCAATTAAATTAGCATTAATCATTTTAATTCTTTCTGATAATTTATTTTCCTCAATTGATTTAATTGCTAAATTGTATGAATGCTCCTGTACCTCAACACCAACAATATTTGCATCACATCTTAATGATAAGTATAAAGGTATTGGTGCATTTCCGCTACATAAATCACATATATTCTTTGTTCTATATCCGATGGTAGCAAAGCTTGCTAGTAGCATCGAATCTATAGAGAAATTAAAATAATCAGTATCCTGATATATCTTTATTAATTCTCTACCTAAAAGCTCATTACATACTATCGCCATTGTCGTCTATCTTCTTATTAGATGGTGTAAACTTAATTTCATCAAGCTTAAAATATCCAAACTTAACTTCTTCAGTTCCAACATATTTAACCTTGACGTTCTTATTAACTACATCGCATGATAAAACCTTAGCATTACCATCTGGTGTTTCTACAATATCTCCAATATCTGGGGCATGCTTTCTTAGCTCTGTATATAAATCATTCTCATAATTTATACAGCATAATAGTTTTCCACAATTACCTGATATTTTTACTGGATTTAAGGATAATGATTGATTCTTACACATCTTAACTGAAACATTAGCAAATTCAGTAATCCATGTCTTACAGCAAACAATTAATCCACAAGGACCAATTCCACCAAAGACCTTAGCTCCATCTCTAGAACCAACCTGTCTTAATTCAATTCTAGTATGATATATTTCAGCTAAATCTCTAACTAATTCTCTAAAGTCTACTCTTCCTTCACTTTCGAAATAGATAATTAGCTTTGATCTATCTAAGGTATATTCACACTCTAATGTTTTCATATCAAGCTCTCTATTTTTAGCAAGCTCCTTAGTTTTAGCAACTATTAAAGCTTCCTCAGATTTATTTTTTTCATTTTGACTGATATCATCCTCAGTTGCGATTCTTACAATATCCTTTAATTCAGATGTTAAATTCTTTTCATCTAAATCAAATATTTCTCCAACGCAGCTACCAAGCTCTATTCCTCTAATTGTATTAACAATAACCTTAGTGCCATCAGTCAAGCTATAGTTTCCAACTCCAAAGAAATATCTTTTTCCAAGGGGCTTAAACTGTACTCTGATTGCCTTCATAATCTCACCGTTTAAATAAATTTCTCAGTTAGCTCAAAGAAAACATTCTTTGCACTAACATTAGCATTTAATTCCTTAAATAAATTTAATATAAGCTCTAATTGGTCCTTCATTGACGCTTTAGAGCTATTACTATATGATATGATTTTATCATATAGTGGTGATAAAATCAAACCATCCCTACCACTTTTAGCCACATTCGCATCTTCTAAAAATCTCAGCATCCAGCTTAACAAAATTAATAAATTCTTAGGATCACTATAATATCTTTGATTATCTAAATAGAATAATGCTAAATGCTTTTTAGTTCTTATATCTATAAGCTTTAAGAATAAATTCTTATTATATTCAAAATTATCCTCATTAATTATTTCCTTAGCCTCATCAACATCATTAGTTAAGCATGATACTAATCTAGCATCTAATGATTGAATAGAATCCTCTTCTAATAATTCAATCATCTTATCCTTAGGAATTGCCTCAAAATGCTCTAGTACACATCTTGATTGAATTGTTGATACTACATTTGATAGCTCAGTTGCGATAAAGATGCCAACTGTAGGAGTTAAATTTGTAGGATCCTCAATAAATTTTAATAATGAATTTTGAGCCTGAGATGATGCAGTATCTATACCATCAACAATATAGATTCTTGTTCCCTCAACTAAGGATGTTTTAGAGAATTCCTCCTGCAAATCCATTATTTGCTCCTTAGAAATTTTTGTCTTATCCTCCTGCATGCCAATATAATCAACATTCATATGATTACCATCAATGATATTTTGGCATACCTCGCATTCTAAACATCCTCCATTAGGACAATAATGCATACATGCTAAGGCTATAGCCATTTCCTTTTTACCTGTGCCCTTATCACCATAAAACAAGTATGCATGAGATAATCTATTATTCTGTTTTGCTTGTTTTAAGATGTTATAAATCATCTTTTGTGATTCTTTGACACTAGCAACCTTCATTATTTTACTCCTAAATACTTTAATACCTCATTTGTACAATCACGTACAACCTCTTCTAATGTTTGATTACCATTAATAACCTTAACTCTATCAGGATACATCTTAACGACCTCCTGATATCCCTTATATACATTATTATGGAAATCTTCTTCCTCTAAATCTAATCTATCTGTCTTATCTCTTAATACTAATCTTTTTAATGCAACATCTGGTGTAACATCAATAAAGATTGTTAAATCAGGCATATAATCTAAGGCAAATGAATTAATCTTTAAAACATTATCAATACCTAAATGTCTAGCAACACCCTGATATGCAATAGTTGAATCAATATATCTATCACAAAGTACAACCTTGCCATTATTTAATGCAGGTATTACCTTTTCCTTTAAATGCTGCATTCTACTTGCGGCATATAATAATGCCTCACATTCAGGTGTCATTTCCTTATTGTTGATATCTAGGATAATATTTCTAATATCCTCAGCTATTCTAATTCCACCTGGTTCTCTAGTTAAAATATAGTCTATATTTAATTCATTTAATTTCTTTTGTATTTCGTTAATTACTGTAGTTTTACCACTACATTCTCCACCCTCAAAGGTGATAAAATTCTTCATATTCATATAATTCACCAAATCCCAAATTAATTATACAATAAATTAACAACTTTTTATATTATATAAAAACAAAAGGATGAGAAAATCTCATCCATTCATTTTATTCAGCCTTTGGTTCTTCCTTAGCTTCATTTACTTCTTTTACTTCAGCGTCAATAGATTCCTTCTTTTCTTCCTTGTTTTGCTTCTTATTGTAAACAAGAGCTAATGATGCGATAGCACAAATAGCTAATGCATAAACAATAACAATAATACCGAAGATCACTAATTGAGAGCTCTTAGAAATAACTGGATCATTACCAATCATTAATGCGCCTAATAACACAGAAATAGCACCAATAACAATTGCGATAATTGAAGTTGCAGCTACTGCATTAATTTCCTTTCTAATACCTGCAAATACTAAAGTTAAAATAGCATCTACAACAATAATAGAACCAACTACGATTAATACATATGGAACAAAACCTAATAATAATAGAATTAGTTCTCCTCCTAACATTGTATTAGCCACAAAGAAAATACCTAATGCAAGGGTAACACTAATACCAATTGCAGCCTTACCAAATTCAACTAAGCCCTTTGACATAATTGTACCAATTAATGCTACTAATAATACGATTGATGAAACAACAATTAAGGTAATACCAATTGTCATTGAAATTCCTTCAAAAGCACTAGCTGATGCTTCACCAGATGCTGCTCCAGCAACAATACATAAAATACCAATTACTAAAATAATAACTGAAGCTATTAAAGCAGAAATTGGAGTTGTTAATTTTTTCATTTTCTAATTATCTCCTTTTTTAAAAAATACATAAAAATATTATCACATTTTTTATTAAATGTAAAATTAATCATCTTTTAGATAATCTTTAACACTATCTGCAAATGATTTATTAATTAATTCATTTATTTCATTTAAATCATTTACTAATATATTCATTTTCTTTATAGTAGCCTTTGGCTCCTTAAAGCCATCGTTCTTTTCAAAGAAGGATATACAAGCATTAGAAAATGCTAATATCTTTTTAACAAATAGCTTTCTATCCTTCATCAGCATTACGAATCTTTTATATTGATTTAATGCTCTTATTAAATTAGATGAGAATTCTGTTAAATAATGCTCAAGTCCAAATTTCTTACATAATTCAGTATTAATTTTAGCTACAACATTAACATTTTCTTCATATTCAATCATCATTAAATTAACACCACTTAAATCCATAATTATTCCTCCGCTTCGTAATCTATCTTCGTTTCTTCCTTAGGTTCAGAAATAATTTTAAAGAAATAAAATATAAATGGAATTGATATTAAAGCTGTTAAGGTATCTGAAATAGGCTGTGTTAAGCAAAGACCAGTTTCAGAGAATAATGCCTCTAGCATAAATATTAATGGAATATATACTAAGCCCTGTCTTAATGATGCTAGGAATGTTGCACTCTTAGCATATCCTATTATTTGTAATGATTGATTTACTGTAGTAGATAAGCCTAGGAATATTAATGAGAATGATAAATATTTTACTGCCCTTCCACCAACAACAATAACATCATTAGAATCAGTAAATATGTTTACTAATTCATTAGAGAAAATAAAGAATGCTATAGTAAATAAAGCACATATTATAGTTTCTAATATTAATACATAATAGAATGCATCCTTAATTCTACTATATTTTTTAGCACCATAATTATAACCAACAACAGGCATATAGCCTTGACCTATACCAATAATAATATTTCTTAATATCATATATAGCTTAGCTGTTATACCTAGTGCGGCTACTATACTATCACCATAAGGCTTAGCTAAGAAATTTAATATTATATTAGAGCCAGTTGCGAAGCCTTGTCTAAATAAGGTAGGCATACCTCTTCTTAATGCCTCTAAATAGCTTCTAATATCCTTAGTTAAATATTTAACATTAATCTTACATACAGTTCTATTAAATAAGAAAAATGATGCTAAAATCATAAAGCTTGTTATCTGAGATATCATAGTAGCTAGACCAGCTCCTGATATTCCCATATCAAATCCATAAATAAATAATGGGTCTAATGCAATATTTAATAATCCACCAAATGAAAGACCAATCATTGATAGCCTAGCCTTTCCTTCATTTCTTAGAATGTTATTCATAATAAATGAAAGAATCATAAATGGAGATGCTATAAATATCCATCTACCATATAAAATTGAATATGGTAATGATGTTTCTGAGGCACCTAAAAGAGACATTATATTAGAATTAAATATTAAACCAAATGTTATAAATATAACACCTAATATTAATCCCATTAATATTCCTTGGCTTGCATATTTAGAAGCATCATTTTCCTTTCTATTTCCTAATGAAACAGATATTAAAGAACCACTTCCCATACCAATTGTGAAGCCAATTGATTGAATTAATGTCATAAGTGAAAAAACAACAGATATAGCAGCACTTGCACTATCATTAATTCTTGATACGAAGAATGTGTCGGCAACGTTATATACCGCAGTTACTAGCATACTTATAACAGTTGGTATAGCTAATAATGTTATTAACTTTTTAACATTAGTTTCTGTCATCTTTTCATATTGAGTCATTTTAATCACTTACTTTATACACTTTTTATTATTGTATTTATTATCTAATACTATTTCCTTTAATTCATTTATATCATTATTAATAGATTCATTAATCTTTCTTTCTAAATCAAAATATTCTCTAACCTCTTCTTTAGAATATAATTCCTTTTTCTTATTAGAAAAATTTCTTCTTAATTCTTCTAAATTGGGATAATATTTTCCATAATTAGATGCCTCTAAATATTTAGATTCAGCTGTTTTAAATGAAATGATTTCATTTTTATATTTAGAATCTATTATTCTTTTTAATTCTATTAATTTTTTAAAATCATCATTATCTGTAATTTCATTTACATAATCATCAACAATATTTTCCATATAAACCTCAAAATACACTTAAATTATAGCATATCATTTCCTAGTTTTTTAATTTTTATTATGTTATAATCTTTACCGGTGATAATATGTATACAAAGGATGATATAACTATTGAGGGTAATCCTATATTAAGACAAAAATGTGAAAGAGTAAGATTTCCATTAACAAAGGAAGATAAGGAAACTCTTAAGCAACTACATGAATATATGGTAGTATCTGAAATAGATGAATTAGTAAAAAAATATAATATAAGACCAGGTGTCGGTATTGCCGCTCCACAGGTTGGTGTTGCAAAAAGAATGTTCTCAATGAACTGTACTGATTTCTTAGATGAGAAGCAAACAAAATATTCTTATACAGTAATCAATCCAGAAATCATTGCTAAATCTGATTTAATGGTTTATTTACCAGATGGTGAGGGTTGCTTATCAGTAAATAGAAATACTGAAGGATTAGTAACACCTAGACATTATAAGATTATTGTAAAATGTACCTTATTTGATTCAGTTACTGAGAAGGTTAGAAATGTTAAATTAACATTAGAAGGCTATCCTGCAATTGTATTCCAGCATGAAAATGATCATTTAGATGGAATCATGTATGTAGATAAGATGTATAAGGTAAAGGATTTAGATCCAAAGATTCTACCTCTTTATACTTTAAATGAAGAGGATGATGAAGAGGAAGACTCTAAAGAAGAAAAATCAGAATAAATTAAAAAGCATTTATCAAATTCAAAAATGATAAATGCTTTTTTTATACTTATTTGTTTTAGCCATTGATTTTAGCTAATTCTTTTATTTTGTTTAGTAAATCATTATTAGAAAATGAGTAATAATAATCACCATCTTTATTACTTTTAACATTCATTACATACTCGTTTGAGCCTTGATAAATAGTTATTAATGTATGATTACCACCATCATATTCCTTTGTTTCCTTTTCAAATGATGAATTAAAAATAATATTCATTATACTGCTAATCTCTTCATCATCCTCAATTAAAAATATAGTTGGTGTGCTAGTACCATTATCATATGTTACTTCTATTTTATCAGCATCCTGCTTCATAGTAGAAAAGCTTGAAAAATCATTGATACTTTTAATATCCTTTCCACATCCAACCAAAACAAGCATGAATGCTATTAATGTTATACTAATTAAAGCTGTAAATAATTTTTTCATATGCTATTTTAATTTAACCCCCTGCCAATAATATACAAATGATAATGCAAAACTAATTATAATATAACACATTGAACCTCTCATGATTTAAATCATAAGATTCTAACTTCTAATATCGTTATAGAGACTATAACGGCATAGATATAATGCTGATAAAGTTGCCTAAATCCTGTCTAGAAGACACATTATATCTACCTTACATATTAGACTATTAGTTAAATAACATTCAATAATACTTTGAAAGTATTATATGTTAATTTTGTTCCACTCAAAGCTAAAGAAGCTTTTGTCTCTAGCTCTGACCTTGAATTCACATCCAAGGGTTTTAATGTCTCTCTTATATAATATCTTGCT